>NZ_JABUZD010000053.1:0-13296 GCF_014897875.1 Halomonas sp. 3A7M | reverse complement strand
CTGAAAGCCGCATCATGGCGCGGGTTTTCATGCATTTTCCCTGGTTAACCAATGAACCACTTCAGTTAATCAGCTTAGTTTTAGCTAAAATAGGAGATGCACTAGGGGTTAGCGCACTACTTTTGCCTTTGGCCGTTTGGCTGATACACCATAAACGCATCGATGCTCTCTGCCACTGGGTCTTTGCCATCGGTGGCGTTGCGCTGCTCAATACAATAGGAAAAATGGTTTTTGAGCGCACTCGACCAGCAACACCAGAGCACTTAATTGGCTCATTTTCATACCCAAGTGCACACACCTCCACGACGGTTGTTATTGTAGGGCTAGCAGCGGCTTTTATTGCGGCAGAATTGCACCGCAAACAACGCATTTGGGTTTATTGGCTGGCCATTATCTTAGCAACACCCATGGCGTTATCGCGCTTGATATTAGGCGTTCATTGGCTAAGTGATCTCATCGGCGGCGCCCTCTTGGGCTTGCTGGTATGCGCCCTCATTCGACTGAATTGGCAGCGACGCGTTAGAGCTCCTTTACCTCATTGCCCATGGGGCAGGCTAATGGCATCCACCATCGCGTTGGTAGTCCTGCGGATTATCCTGATACCACCTGTCTAACCATTCGCTGCTATCCCAGAGCCAGCCAGATTCCCACGCCTATCATTAATGTCCCGGCAATGCGATTAAGCAACCTTACATTGCCACTTTTGCCCAGCACGTTACGCAGCGTTTTGCCACCTGTTGCGTAGACCAGCATGCTGGCAAACTCGATCACTAGAATAACCGCAATCAGCAGGGTTAACTGAGGCGCAAGTGGCCGACTGCCATCTAAAAACGGCGGCAACAGCACCATGAAAAAAGCCCAGCCTTTAGGGTTGGCCACTGCCGTGACTAATCCCTGAGTGGCCAACTGCACACGTCCTGCAGCAGGCCCGGCATTCAGTTCGGCAGGAATAGCCATACGCCCTCTAGAGCGCCACATCATAATGCCCAAATAAGCTAAGTAAGCGCCGCCTACCCACTTAAACGCAATGAACAGCTCTGGCTGACGTAGCATTAACGCGGCCACACCAGCACCTGCAGCGGCGGCCACAATACCAACACCCACTAACTCGCCTATCATCATCCACAGCGTTCGCTTCACTCCCTGGGTCATGCCCAGCACCATGGCCAGCGTCATACACATCCCCGGCGTTAGTGAAACGAACAAAAAAGTGGGTACAAACACTGACAGCGTCGCCCATGACATCATCATTACTCTTCCGTGTTGTTTACTTCGTTATCTGTATCGCTCGACGTGGTTTCATGCCCCTCTCCCCAACGCGGTACCAGGCGGTGGGCAATACCTAACTGGTTGAGTATTCGGGCGACCACAAAGTCGATCAAGTCTTCTATCCGTTCTGGGCGATGATAAAAGCCGGGGGCCGCAGGCAAAATCACGACACCCAGGCGGCTTAGCGCCAGCATGTGCTCCAGGTGAATAGGGGAAAATGGACTTTCACGCGGCACGATGACTAATGTCCGCCGCTCCTTGATGGCAACGTCAGCAGCACGCTCAATTAAGTTATTGCTCGCGCCAGTGGCGACTGCTGACAGCGTACCTGTAGAGCAGGGGCAAATTACCATCGCAGAGGGAGCGCCGGACCCCGATGCCACGGGCGCCATCCAGTCTTCACGCCCAAAACAGCGGATTTGACCGGGCCTGGCACCACTCTGCTCAGTAAGCGCCTCTACTAAGCGTTTTGGCTGAGCGGGTAACGACACATCCGTCTCAGTGGCAATAACCATGTGTGCCGCTTTGGAGATCATTACCCACACTTCATGCCCTGAGGCCACCAGTACGTCGATCAAGCGCAGGCCATATTGCGCCCCTGAAGCACCTGTCAGCGCCACCGTCACCGGAGGTTTAAAGTCTGTCACTCAGTTTGCTCCTTGGCAGACAACGCACTCAATAGACGCTGGTGAACGCCCTCAAAACCGCCGTTAGACATCACAACGATACGGTCGAGTGGCGACGCTTGAGCAACAACCGCCTTAACAAGTGCATCGATATCGCTATATAGCTCAGCGCGCTCGCCTTGCTCAGCCACTAACGTCTCCATGGACCAGTCAAGCCCTGCTGGTTGAAACCAGAACACTGCATCCGCATCGGCAACGCTCTCGTTTAGTCGAGCACGTAGAGCGCCTAAACGCATGGTGTTGGAGCGCGGCTCAATCACTGCGAGCAGCCGCCCTTTTGTGGTGGCAGCTCGCAGCCCTTTTAAGGTCGCTGCAATTGCTGTTGGATGATGGGCAAAGTCATCAATAACTTGTACGCCGTCCACTTCACCGATGATTTCCTGACGCCGACGGGGCGTTTTAAAACGCGCGAGAGCGGCACAAGCGCGAGCGAGATTCACACCACAACGGCTCGCTGCAGCAAGTGCCGCGAGTGCATTGCGCGCGTTGTGCTCACCGGTTAACGCCCACTCGACCACACCGTCCTCTTCGCTGTTTTCCCCGATGTGAAGCACCTGAAAGCGACTACCATCCTCACGTTCCAAACGCAGTTGCCACTCGCTGCTCTCTAACGTGCCGAAATGCTCGACCGACGACCATGCCCCCATTGCCAGAACACGCTCCAGCGCTGGCTGTTGATCAGCAACCAGCAAGCAACCTTGGCTCGGCACCGTTCGCACCAAATGGTGAAACTGGCGTTCAATCGCTGCAAGGTCAGGGAATATATCGGCATGGTCAAACTCTAAGTTATTCATCACCGCAATCTGGGGGCGGTAGTGAACAAACTTAGAGCGCTTATCAAAAAACGCCGTATCGTACTCGTCAGCCTCGACAATAAAGGGGCTGTCTTGATGGCCTAAGCGTGCCGACACGCCAAAATTACGCGGCACGCCGCCAATCAAAAATCCAGGCGTTAAGCCAGCGCTTTCCAATAGCCATGCCAAAAGGCTGGCAGTGGTGGTCTTACCGTGAGTACCTGCAACGGCAATGACTTGCCTCCCAGGCAGTACATGTTCAGCCAGCCACTGAGCGCCTGAGGTATAGGGCAAACCGCTATTTAGCAGCGCCTCGACTTCCGGATTACCCCGCGATAGCGCATTTCCTACAATGACAAGTGCAGGCTGATCAGCAAGGTTTTCGGCGCGATACCCTTCCATCAAGGTGATCCCTGCCTCTTCCAACTGGGTACTCATGGGAGGATACACATTCGTATCTGAGCCGCTCACCTGATGCCCTAACTCCCGCGCCAGCAAAGCCAGGCTCCCCATAAAAGTGCCGCAGATACCCATAATATGCAGACGCATAGGTGAAGCGCTCCTTACTCAACCAGTTAACTAAGCTGCTGAGACTAGCATGCAACGTTAACTGGCTCATCTAGTTCAAGGCAGGTCTGGGCTTTAAAACTAGCGCCTAAGCTCGTTCAGAAGTGACAAAACGCCCAGTTTGATGCAGGATGCGGCTACCTTTTTGCTCATGATCTCTTAAATACGATCATTCATACATATCCTATCGCTGACCAGTGTCAGTGCTACCGAGGGAGCTTACGATGCGTGTTTTAATTCGCTATTTCTTCAGAGGTGTTCGCCTTATTTTAGCCCCCGTCATGTTGATCTCAGAGAAGCTCTCAACCCCTAAATCGGTCGAGCGTACCGAGGAAGAACAAGCTAAAGTCGATGCTGCCTGTGAACACTTAGCCCTCTACCAGTTCCGGACGTGCCCTTTCTGTATCAAAGTACGCAAAGAGATCGCTCGGCTGGGCCTAAAGATCGAATTGCGCGATGCTCAGCTAGACCCTGTCCATAAAAAAGCCCTTCAAGAAGGCGGCGGCAAGGTCAAAGTTCCCTGCTTAAAAATTAATCATGAAGACGGCCGGGAAGAGTGGCTCTACGAGTCAGATGCCATTAACCGCTGGTTACACCAACATTTCGCTTAAAACACATTTATACAGATGCCGCTATTGAGCAAAAGCGCCTTAATAGCGGCTCACACTCCCTCCACCTTCGTCTAACCTCCCCTCCTTGCAAGGCCGTACCCAGCCCAGTCATTCAGCAGATGAATGATACCTCTCATTATTTCGATTGTATGACGCGCCCCACACTCTCTATGTTTATAGCGAACAGAATATTGTTAGAACAGCTGACAAGCTGACCGTGTCTGTTTTGCTGGTTTTTAAGAGCACTTAGCTTTTAAACACACTGTTTTTAAACACACTTGCTTTGGCCAGCAAAGTGAACAATAAACAATACAAAGGGAAACATTATGACGTTTAAGAAAACGCTACTGGCTTCTGTTATTGGTGCTGTGGTTGCAGGCACAACGATGCTGCCCATGACCGCGAGCGCAGAAACCCTGCGCATTGGTTACTCTGCCGATCCTGAAACCCTCGATATCCACGAGCAGTTATCTGGCGGCATGTTGCGCCTTTCACACTTAGCGTTTGACCCGCTGGTACGTTGGACAAAAGATTTCGAGTTTGAGCCGCGCCTGGCGACCGAATGGGAACAGGTAGACGAAACCACGACACGCATGACGCTGCGTGAAGGCGTCAAGTTTCACTCAGGTAACGATTTCACCGCCAAAGACGTGGTATGGACCATTGAGCGCCTGAAAGAGAGCCCCGATTATCGCGCTATTTTTGAGCCCGTCGCTGGTGCCGAAGCAGTTGACGATTACACTGTCGAAATTACCACCACTGAGCCCTACCCGCTACTGCTCAACCTTGCGACTTACATTTTCCCCATGGATAGCGAGTTCTACACGGGAGAAACGGACAGCGGCAATGAAAAAGCAGAAATCGTAAAAGCGGGCAACTCATTTGCATCGCGAAATGCATCGGGCACAGGCCCATTTATTATCACTGAACGCCGCCAAGGTGTCCGCGTTGATTTTGAACGCTTTGAGGATTACTGGGATACCGAAAGCGAAGGCAACGTTTCTAAAATTGTCCTGACCCCTATTGCTGAGAATGCCTCACGCGTGGCGGCACTACTGTCAGGCGGCGTTGACTTTATCGATGCCGTACCGCCCAACGATCTGGACCGTGTTCGCGAAGCCGATAACGCTAACCTAGTAGAAGTGGATGGTACGCGCATTATTGGCTTCCAAATGAACGAAGAGCGCGTTGAGGCTTTCCAGGATGCACGTGTGCGTCAAGCCGTTGATCTGGCGATTAACCAAGAGGGTATTGCCGACCGCTTAATGCGCGGCTTCGCCACGCCTGCAAGCCAGTTCTCTCCCGCAGGCTATTCCGGCCACAACCCTGACTTAGTGCCTCGTTATGACGTTGAACGTGCCAAAGAGCTGATGGCAGAAGCGGGCTACGAGGAAGGGTTCAGCGTTGATATGATCGCGCCCAACAACCGCTATGTGAACGATGCCCAGATCGCTCAAGCAGTGGCAAACATGCTGGCACAAATTAACATTAACGTTAATCTGCGCACGATGCCCCTCGCTCAATACTGGCCTGAGTATGATGAGCGCGCTTCCGACATGGCGATGATTGGCTGGCATGCTGACACCGAAGACACCGCCAACTTCTTCCAGTACCTCTCTTTCTGTATTGATGAAGAGACTGGCGCTGGCCAGTACAACTACGGCAGCTACTGCAACGAAGAAATCGACGCACTTGTGACTGCGGCAGATAGCGAAACCGATCTCGAAAAACGCAATGAAATGCTGCGTGAAGCCGAAGCCATGCTTTATGAAGACGTGGGCTACATCACGCTGCATTGGCAGAACCTTGCCTATGGTGCAGCTAACGGCGTTGATATCGAGCCGGTTGTTAACGCCCTAGACTTCCCCTACCTAGGTGATCTGGTAATTAGTCGCTAATTGCCACGCTTACTTTCAAACGTGCAAGGATGCTTCGTTCCCCAAAGCTTTGGGGAACGAAGCGTTGTATGTGGTTAACAGCCTCATCATAGGCTTCGCCCTAACTTGCAATTAACTCTCTATTAAACCTATGACATAGGTGGCGTACGCCATGATTGCTTTTTTAATCAAGCGCCTGATGCACGCGATATTGGTGATGTTTGTCATCAGTGTACTGGCCTTCGCCATCCAGGATAACCTGGGTGACCCTGTACAACAGATGGTCGGTCAGTCGGTTCCCGAAAGCGAGCGTGAAGCCATTCGCGAGCGCTTGGGCTTAAATGATCCATTTTTAGTTCAGTATGTACGCTTTGCGAAAAACGCCGTTCAAGGCGATTTTGGCGACTCTTATTTTTATCGTGAACCTGCGCTGGAGGTTATCGCCCGGCATTTGCCCGCAACCCTTGAACTGGTGTTTGCGGCTACGCTGATTATTGTGCTTTTCTCAGTACCGATTGGCGTTTATAGCGCGATAAAACCTCGCTCACCTATATCACGTTTTTTTATGGGGGCTTCGATCATCGGCATTTCGATACCGGTGTTTTTGACCGCCATCTTATTGATTCAGATTTTTGCGATTGGCATCACTATCACGCCGTTTCCTGAAAGTACCAGTTGGGGAGCTTGGCTCAATGGTCTGCTATCGACAGAAG
The DNA here is from genome assembly GCF_014897875.1 of Halomonas sp. 3A7M. Taxonomy (NCBI): domain Bacteria; kingdom Pseudomonadati; phylum Pseudomonadota; class Gammaproteobacteria; order Oceanospirillales; family Halomonadaceae; genus Halomonas; species Halomonas sp. 3A7M. The sequence goes on along the minus strand of NZ_JABUZD010000053.1, from coordinate 6,779 downwards.
GCAATATGCCGTCGTTTGGTCGCGGCTATGATTTAGTACATGTGGTAGGCCACTGGGACACTAACTTAGCCACCTGGAGTGGTTTACAGCACCTAGCATTGCCCGCGATTTCACTCGCATCGATTATGTTGCCGCTGTTTATCCGCCTGATTCGCGCAGAAATGATGGAAGTGCTGCAGTCAGAGTACGTGAAGTATGCCCGAGCCAAAGGCATTTCAATGCGACGCGTTTACTTTGTGCACGCGCTAAAGAACACCATGCTGCCGGTTATCACCGTTGGCGGCGTACAGATCGGCACCATGGTGGCTTACACCATTTTGACCGAAACCGTTTTCCAATGGCCGGGCATGGGACTGATGTTCCTTGATGCGATTAACCGAGCCGATATACCGCTGATAGTTACCTACCTGATGATTGTCGGCGTCATTTTCGTGGTGACGAACACCATTGTGGATTTGATCTACGGCTTCGTTAACCCCACCGTAAAACTAACAGGTAAGCCCGCATGACAACGCCCACAACAACGACTGCACCCAGCCGCTGGGAACGCCTGCGCGACTCTTACTTATGGTACAGCTTTAAGCGCGACCGCACGGCTCAACTGTGCCTCGCAGTATTTATTTGCTTAGTGATCGCAGCGTTTTCAGCCCCATTGCTAGCCCCTACCGATCCTTATGATCTGGCTCAAATCGACATTATGTCGTCCGAGTTGCCCCCCTTTTGGATTGAGGGTACCGATGAGCGTTACAGCCTAGGCACCGACGCCCAGGGGCGCGATTTGTGGTCGATTATTCTCTATGGCACCCGCGTATCACTACTGATTGGCTTTGGCGCGGTCATACTTCAAGCACTGCTCGGCGTAACGTTCGGCTTAATGGCAGGCTACCTAGGCGGCCGCGTCGACGCGTTGTTAATGCGCTTGGCCGATATCCAGCTGTCATTTTCTACCCTGATGGTCGCTATCGTGGTGGGCGCTCTAGTGAAAGCCACTATGGGCAGCGCGTTTTACAGCCAATATGCCGTGCTCATGCTTATTTTGATTATCGGGTTAGCCGAATGGCCACAGTACGCACGTACGGTGCGTGCTTCAGTACTGGCTGAGAAAAACAAAGAGTATGTTGATGCTGCACGCGTCATGGGGCTACGTAGCAAACGCATTATGTTCCGCCATGTGCTGCCTAATACCATGTCGCCGATTTTTGTTATCTCAACGGTGCAAATTGCCAACGCGATTATTTCAGAGGCTGCGCTGTCATTTTTAGGCTTGGGAATGCCCGAAACCCACCCATCGCTTGGGTCACTCATCAAATCAGGCTTTGACTATATCCAATCGGGGTCTTGGTGGATCACCCTAATTCCTGGAGCAGTACTCATTGTGCTGGTGCTGTCTATCAATCTATTGGGCGATTGGCTACGTGATGTCATGAACCCACGACTCTATAAAGGCTGAGGACACCATGGCACTACTTGAAGTCTCTCAACTCGATGTACGTTTTGCCCTTCGCCAAGGTGAAGTGCGCGCTCTACGCGATGTCAATTTCACCCTGGAGCGCGGCGAGCGCTTAGGCATCGTAGGCGAATCTGGCGCGGGTAAATCCGTGGCTGCCTTCTCGCTACTTAACCTAATCGCCAAACCCGGCTTTATAGCGGGTGGCAGCATAACGTTTGAAGGCCAGACGCTTAACACCATGTCTGAGCGCGGCCTGCGCAAAATACGCGGCAACCGCATCTCGATGATCTTCCAAGATCCGATGATGACGCTGAACCCCGTGCTCTCGATTGGTGAGCAGATGGTCGAGTGTTTAAAAGCCCATCGACGGATCTCCACCAAAGAAGCCCGCGCGATTGCCCTGGACAAGCTGCAACAGGTACAAATCCCATCGCCAGAAACACGCTTGGATCAATATCCCCACGAGCTTTCTGGCGGTATGCGTCAGCGTATTATTATCGCCATCGCCCTACTGCTCGATCCCGATATTATCATTGCCGATGAACCGACTACCGCCCTGGACGTGACCATCCAAGCGGAAATCATGGCGCTGTTGCTTGAGCTATGCGAACAGCACAACGTGGGTCTGATTCTCATCACCCACGACCTGGGGGTAGTGAGCCAGGTCACCCAGCGCATGCTGGTTATGTACGCCGGTCGCGTTATTGAGCAGGGCCTCACACGGGAAATCATCAACGATCCTCAGCACCCCTATACCCAAGGGCTGATCAACGCGTTACCGCAAATGGCGACCCCAGGTGAAAAGCTCAACCAGATCCGTGGCAGCATGCCATCACTCTCTAACTTACCTAGCGGCTGCGCGTTTCATCCTCGCTGCGACTTCATCAATAGGGCAGATGGTCAACCACGGCCTGCCTGCACCCAGCAAGTGCCTGAATTTGTCGAATCCGGCAATTGCCGTGTCGCCTGCCATATGGTGGCTGAAATGCTTGAAGATCGTCGCCTGAAGGAGGAAACACAATGAGTGCTCAGGTCGAAACTCGCCACGCTGCGCCCACGCAAAATGAAGAGAGCAGCGAATCGTTACTACAAATTCGTGGCCTTAAGAAGCGCTTTTCATTATCAGGGGATTTTTTGGAACAGTTGCGCTTTAAAGGCGGCAAGCTGGTGCGTCATCAAGAGCATGTACATGCGATTAATGGCGTTAACCTTGATATCAAACGCGGAGAAGCACTGTGCGTGGTCGGTGAATCTGGCTGCGGTAAGTCCACCGTGGCACGCACGGTAATGGGCTTACTCACCCCTACAGAGGGTGAGATTCGCTATGACGGGCAGCGCATTGATAATTTGAGCTCTCGCCAGCTATTGCCTTATCGCAAGCGCATGCAGATGATTTTCCAAAATCCTTATGCCTCGCTTAACCCACGGATGACGATTCAACAAACGCTGGAAGAACCGCTGCGTTTGCACCACCCAGACTGGAACCGAGAGAAGATACTCGACAAGGTCCAAGACGTTATGGGGTCGGTGGGGATAGACCCCGATTGGGGCAAGCGTTTTGGGCACGAATTTTCCGGTGGCCAACGCCAGCGTATCGCCATAGCACGCGCCCTAGCCGTTGATCCTGAGTTTATTGTTGCCGACGAGCCCATATCAGCACTGGATGTCTCCATTCAGGCGCAAGTGCTCAACCTGCTGATGGAAGCACAGCAAGCGCGTAACCTAACCTATCTATTTATCACTCACGATTTGGCAGTGGTCGAGCACTTTGGCACCCGCGTAGCGGTGATGTACTTAGGCACGGTGTGTGAAGTGGCTACAACGGCAACGCTATTTGCTAAACCGCGCCACCCCTATACCCAAGCACTACTATCCGCGATTCCCCGCTTAAAAGATGACCGCCCCCAGCATATTCGTCTTACCGGAGAAGTGCCCACGCCGGTCAACTTACCGAGCGGTTGTGTCTTCCATGGCCGTTGTCCCCATGCCAACGCCCGCTGTCATCAGGAAATCCCTACCCTGCAAACACAGGGTGGCGGCACTCGCGTTGCGTGCCACGCTGTTGAAGAAGGCCGGCTATGACGCCAATTTTAACGACAGCATCACGTTTGGCAGGACGACGAGGTAAGACATGGAAATTCGCTGGCTAGAAGACTTTATCGCCCTGGCCAGAACGCGACACTTCTCTCGTGCAGCGGATGAACAGCACGTCACACAGCCCACCTTTTCCCGGCGCATTAAATTGCTAGAGGAAGAGATGGGCGTGACGCTGATCAACCGGCAGACGTTGCCACTTTCGCTAACCCCGGCGGGAGAGGAGTTCCTGACACTGTGCGAACAGGTAACTGATCGTGTGCGCTTAACCCGTGACCGCGTGCGCGAAATTAGCGCCGGACAACAGCGCCGTATCATGGTGGCTGCTCCACAGAGCTTACTCCCGCAGTTCTTGCCAGAATGGCTCGCTGCAACGGGTTGGCAAGAGCGCATACAGCCCTATTTGCGAGCAACCGGGTGGGCGGCGAGCGACTATTTTCAAGCACTTGGTCGGGCAGAGTGCGATCTTGCTATCTGCTATTGGCCAATCGGACGTTGCGATTTAGATATCGATACCAGTGCCTGCACGTATCGGATCATTGGCCACGAGCGCTTGATTCCTGTCACAGGCCTCGATGCGAATGGCACACCTTGCGCGTTGCTACCCGGCTCGCGCCAGCAACCCGCGCCTTGTCTGGCCTATCCAAAACGCGGCTTATTGGGCTCAGCGGTCAAGGCGCATCTCGCTCGCTTACCGCAAAGCACCTACCTCACGGCGCAAAGTGAAAATCTCTATGCGGCAGGTATTAAAGAGCTGGTGCTTCTCGGCTATGGCATGAGCTGGTTACCCGAACGCAACATAGCCGCTGAGCTCGCCAACGGCACATTAATCAGAGCCGGCGATAGCCGCTGGGATGTCCCGATGGAGCTACGACTATATCGGCACCAAAACCAGCATCACGCAGAGCTGGATAGCCTGTGGAGTGAGCTTGCTCCACCACGCAGTTAAGCCCGTAGTTAAAGCAGTAGCCCGACTTGATGCCGTACCCTGAGACACTAGCCAAGCCGCCATTGATAAAAGGACACCACCTGCATGTCAGCCTCTTTGTTTAACTTGCAGCGCGAGCACTTAGCGCATTTACAGCAAGCTTATGCAGACCTGTTAACCAGTCACAGTCTCGATAGCTTAGCCATCTATAGCGGCCACGCCAGCGCACACTTTGGCGACGACCAAACGCCAACCTTCCAAACTTACGGCCATTTTATGCACTGGGTAGGCATGGCCGATATTCAGCACAGTTGGCTGGTGATTCAACCCGGCAAGCGCCCGCAGCTGTACCTGTATGCGCCGGCAGATTTCTGGCATTTGCCCACTCGCCTGCCTGAAGAGCCATGGGTAGCTGAGTTTGATATCCACCTGTGCAGCGAAAAGATCACACCAACGTTAGCGGGTCGCGCGGCAGTGATCGGTGATATTGAGGCCACCACACGCCTAGCACTAGACGCGCAGTATCAGCCCGAACCGCTGGTTAGGGCCCTCGATGAACTGCGCATGTTGAAGACCGCTTATGAAATAGCCTGCTTAAGCGAAGCCAACCGGCTTGCTATAGCAGGACATCAAGCCGCGCAGGCTGCTTTTATTGGCGCATCAGCGGAGTTAGATATTCAACTGGCCTACCTGGCTGCCAGCAGACAGCGGGAGTCTGATGTCCCCTACCAGAACATTATTGGGCTAAATGATCATGCTGGCGTATTACACTACCAACACTATGACCTAAACAGTCCCACGCAACGACATAGCCTATTGGTTGACGCTGGTCGCCGTTTTCGCGGTTACTGCGCAGATATTACACGCACTTATGCAGGCCCTGACGCGCCAGACATCTATCGTGATTTAATTGACGGTATTCACCAGGTAAAAGACACGCTGGTGGAAAGCGTTGCTCCAGGCGTCGAGTTCATTGCGCTACATGAGCAAATGCATCGTTTGCTGGCAGATATTCTGATTGCCAATGATCTTTTTCAGGGCAGCGCAGAACAGGCAATTGATGAGGGAATCACGCGAGCTTTTTGCCCACACGGTTTAGGGCATTCGTTGGGGCTGCAGGTTCATGATGTGGCAGGGCTTCGCCATCCAGATGGAACGCCCTCACCCGCTCCTGAGCAGCACCCAGCGCTACGTTTAACCCGTACGCTGCGCCCTGGCATGGTAGTAACGATAGAGCCCGGGTTCTACTATATCCCTATGTTGCTGGCCCCATTGCGCGACAAGGCACTACCGATTAACTGGACAGTCGTTGATTCGTTAGCCAGCTGTGGCGGCATCCGTATTGAAGATAACGTCGTTGTCACAGAGAGTGGCTTCAAAAACTTGACCCCCTGACCAACAAAACGCCCGACTCAAGGTGTAACTCCCCAGGCCGGGCGACTATCAGATCGAGGGCAAGATCACCCTGCGCACTTCTCGTTAGAAGCGGTAAGTAACGCCACCACCGATAGTAACGGGTTCCATGTTTACTTTACCGACCTTGCTACCACCTGCATTGATGTCGGCATTCACGTCTGCATAACTAACATAACCGTTTAACATGATGTTATCGGTAACCGCTAAATCAACCCCCGCCTGACCGATCGCGCCATAGCTTTCATCAACGCTTAAGCCAGTGGGCTCGCCTGAGAAGCGAGTATAGTTCAAGCCAACACCTACATAAGGCTGAACCTTAGAGTCTAAACCGCCCATCGGATAGTAGTTAACCAACAGATTAATCGGCAGGCGGTCTACGCTGCCCGCGCTGCCACCAGGACTGGTGTTGAGGTCGTGTTCAAACTTCTCGGAGCTGTTCAGTTCAGCGCCAAGCTTATCGGTGAACAGGTAACCCGCGCCAAACGTAAATCCTCGCGCGCTTTGTACGTTTAGGTCTGCCGCGCCAACGTTGCCATTTCCAGAACCCGTATCCGTTTGGGCGACACCACCACGTACGAAAACGTCACCTGCTTCGTAAGCGAGTGCTGCTTGGCTGGCGATCAATGCGCTAGCGGTAAGAACAGCAGCAGAAACTAATTTTAATTTACTCATCAGGGTCATCCTCTTACATCTTACTCGGGATTGGTGCCGGTAACTCCAGCTACCTATACAATATATACCAATCGAACAGCGTTTCCAAACTTGTTGTGTTATTTTAATATAAGTTTTACATATCCAGCACTGTCGGCGAACAGCATCGGTTATAAAAATCAAGCACAAAGGACAGAATCGAGTAGGAAGGGGAGTCGCCTCCCCTGTCCTCTCACACCA
>NZ_JABUZD010000055.1:0-49423 GCF_014897875.1 Halomonas sp. 3A7M | reverse complement strand
GTTGATAGGGAAAGTATCGGCGCCAGCTTCACGGATTCAGGTATTAGGAAGAATTGGTCCAAGGTTCTGATGGATCCAGTTAAGCGCTTGAATACGATTGTGAACGTTTATTTTTCGGAAAATATTATAAAGGTGAGACTTAACAGTGTGTTCACTTACAAACAACTTGTCGGCATCTGCTGGTTAGAGGAACCCGCGCTTAATAAAGAGATAATTTCCATTTCTCGATTGGTTAATCCACAGGCAGGACGAAACGCGTTGCTTTGATACTTGCGATAAAAAAGAATCAGGCGCGCCATTAAATCTCGAGACATCCATAGCTCATCATCAAGTAACGCGTGGATACCTTTGCAAAATACCTCTAAGCTCTCATTGCGATAAAATACCCCTTTCAATTGAGCGCACGAGAGCGCTTCTAGCGCATAGTCCATATCGCGGATATTGAAAGCGGCTAGGGGGACTTTTGTAAGCGCTTCTGGCAGTTTCTCTTGCCACTCTGGCAATGCCTCTACACTGATATGGTCACTATCAATTAGGATGAGCAGCTTTTCGACAGGTGAAGAGGGTATGGTGACATCAGGCGAGTAAATGCTAATTGAGCAATTGGTGTGATCATGTAAATAGTCTGCAAATAGCTGTGATTGCGGACTTTTTTCGGTAATGAGATACACCAAACCTATGGTCTTTTCCTGTGACATTGGGAAGCCCTCGTGGAAAGAAAGAGTGAGCAGGTGCTCTCAGAAGTGTTGCCTATAAGATACATTTCGTAAAGTTTTGTTATTATTTGTTTGGTAAAAATAATTTGAACATATATATGCTTTTTGGAAATATAAATGTTAACTATATGATTTAAATTTATTTATTTTTTAACATAAGGAATATTTAAATTAGATCTGCATGTTTACATTGAGTAACAAATGGCTTGCTTTAGAAGAAATTTGAGGCAAGTAAACTCATTACCTTCCTTTTCGGAGATATCGTTATGGCATCGTCAAATACCTTAGTTTTAGCCAGCGGAAATGTAGGAAAATTAAAAGAATTCAATCAATTATTAGCACCCCTTGGGTTAGATGTTCGTGCGCAATCCGAATTTGGAGTAGGCGATGTGGAGGAAACAGGGCTTACTTTTGTTGAAAACGCACTTCTGAAAGCTCGTGAGGCAAGTAGAATCAGTGGGTTGCCTGCATTGGCAGACGACTCAGGCCTTGAGGTGGATGCACTTCATGGTGCGCCAGGTATCTATTCAGCGCGTTATGCTGGTGAGCCTAAAAGTGACGAGCGCAATAATGAGAAATTATTAACGTCGCTCAGCAGCTATGCTGAGGGTCAACGTAGTGGGCGTTATTGGTGCGTATTGGTCTACTTGCGTCATGCAGAAGATCCCGTACCTGTTATCGTGCAACGCAGTTGGGAAGGGGAAATTCTGGCGCATCCGCGAGGTAATGGCGGTTTTGGCTATGACCCTCTTTTCTGGCTACCGGATCAAGGAATGAGTGTTGCCGAGCTATCCAGTGAAACCAAGAACCGACTTAGTCATCGTGGGCGAGCATTACAGGGCTTGGTTGAGCTGTTGAAGGTGGCGCATGGCTGAATTACTGCCTCCCTTATCGCTATATATTCATACGCCATGGTGCGTACGTAAGTGCCCGTACTGTGACTTTAATTCCCATGAGCCCAGTAATGACGAGTTGCCCGAAGCGGCTTATTTAAATGCCCTGCTCAATGATTTGGCGGGTGATTTATCGTTAGCAAGTGAAAGAGAAATTCAAACTATCTTTATTGGTGGTGGCACGCCAAGCTTGTTATCACCTGCTTTTTACGATCAATTGTTCAAAGAGATACGCCTTCGGTTACCGTTCTCCTCTACTATCGAAATTACCCTTGAAGCGAATCCTGGCACGACCGAGCAGCAGCGGTTTATTGGTTATCGAGAAGCCGGGATCAATCGCTTGTCTTTAGGAGTTCAGAGCTTTCGCCCTGAGCAGCTTAGCGCGTTGGGGCGTATTCATAGCGGCCAAGAAGCGGTCAATGCTGTTCGTCAGGCGCGTGAAGCTGGGTTTGATAATCTCAATATTGATTTAATGCATGGGTTACCTAAACAAACCCCGACTCAAGCGATGGAGGATATTGAACAGGCCTTGGCTCTAGAGCCTGAGCATCTCTCTTGGTATCAGTTAACGCTTGAACCGAATACGGCGTTCTTCTCTCATCCGCCTGTGTTACCAGAAGAAGAGGCTCTCTGGGACATTCAAGAAGCTGGCCACCAACGCCTTGAGCAAGATGGTTTGCGGCGCTATGAAATTTCCGCCTACGCGCGAGCGGGACAACAAAGCCGCCACAATATCAATTATTGGCAGTTTGGCGATTATTTGGGAATTGGGGCGGGAGCGCATGGAAAACTGACGACGGTTGATAGTCAGGGGCAGCGGCATATCGAAAGGCGCTGGAAAACACGTCAACCAGAGGCGTATTTACGCCGCGCAAATGATCCGCGTGGCTTTGTGGCTGGCAAGCAACCGATAGCAACGCAGGAGCTACCCCTTGAGTTTGCGATGAATGCGTTACGTTTAACCGATGGCGTCACAATGGATGTCTGGACGGCTTACACAGGACAGCCACAAGACGTGTTACTTTCACGGTTACAAAGTGCGTATGAAAAAGGACTTTTAATGGAAATGCCCGAAAAGCTGCGTGCATCGCCTCAAGGTCTATTATTCTTGAACGAATTGCTGACATTAATAAGCGATGAGTGATCAGCGATATATAAAGCTATTACCCTGAAGATTATCAAGGAGTGAGTGATGCGTATTTCTCGACTACTGACCCCGCTGGCAGCAGCCATTTTGTTAGCTGGTTGTGCTACCTCGGACCCTTATGGCGGTCAGACGCAGCGCTCTAGCACTGCGATGGGATCTGGCATTGGCGCGGCCATTGGCGCTGCCGCCGGTGCGCTGTCTGGCGATGGCAGCACTAGCCGTCGTGATCGTGCATTGATTGGTGCGGCGGTAGGGGCTGCAGCGGGTGCCGGTATAGGCGTTTACATGGATCGTCAGGAGCAACAGCTGCGCCAAAATCTCCAGGGCTCGCGTATTGAGATTGATCGTCGCGGTGACGATATTGTGCTTAATATGCCTAGCGGCGTTACGTTTGGTTTCGACTCTGCTGAGCTTACCAGCGAGGCGCGTAACTCTCTTAACCAAGTAGCGAATGTACTGACCCAGTACCAGGATACCCGCGTCAACATTGCTGGCCACACTGATAGCACTGGAGATGCAAACTATAACCAGCGTCTGTCTGAGCGCCGTGCCCAGTCTGTGGGTAATTACCTTAGCCAAAATGGCGTATCCTCGGCTCGATTAAACACCATGGGATACGGGGCCAACCAGCCGGTTGCTAGCAATAATTCTGAACAAGGCCGTGCGCAAAACCGCCGTGTTGAAATCACCTTGACTCCCACCGGGAATGGCCAGGGTTAACGCTAACGATTGATAAGCTAACCTCGGCATTGCCGATAAACGCCCGCTATGCTCACATAGCGGGCTTTTTTCGATTCTCTGTTAGCGAGCGACTATGCTGTCTTACCAACACGCTTACCATGCCGGTAACTTTGCCGATGTGCAGAAGCATTTAACGCTTTACGCGGTGGTTGATTATTTATTACGTAAAAAAACAGCCATTACATATATAGACACTCATGCGGGACGAGGCCTCTATCCACTTAACACCAAAGAGACTCAGCGGCTTCAAGAATACCGTGAGGGCATTTGGCCGCTGTGGAAAGCGAGTGAACAGCTAACTGACCCTTTATTGAGAAGTTGGCTAACCACGTTGCGAACTGCCCAGCCTCATGCATCTGAGCTTACCCATTACCCAGGCTCACCTTGGTGGCTTTCTCAGCCGCTTCGTGAGCAGGATCGCCTGACGTTATTTGAGCTTCACCCTGGTGAGCATGAGCACTTAAGCAGCCAATTGCTTTCCCCCCAGGCGCAGCGAATTTATGGGGATGGCCTGGCAGGCTTGAGTACGCTGATACCGGTTGCAACCCCTCGTTTATGCGTACTGATTGACCCTAGCTACGAACGTAAAGCGGAATATTTGGAGGTAGTTGATGCGGTGACCTATAGCCTGGCCAAAGCGCGGCATGCGGTGCTCCTGGTGTGGTATCCACTGTTACCAGCAGGCCACCATCACTCGCTGCTAGACGGCTTGAAGGAGAGCGGTATCCGTAAAATTTGGCGCAGCGAACTTCAACGGCATACGCCAAACGAGCAAAGCCATGGCATGTACGGTAGTGGAATGCTAGTGATTAACCCGCCCTGGGGATTAGATGAGCGTCTAGCGGCGGCGATGGCACACATTACGCCGCTGCTAGGCTCGGAAAGTGACTATCGGTCAGAGTGGCTGGTAGGTGAATAGCTTGTTAGCCACTGTCTGTTAGTGACCAAAGCAGGTGATTATTTCCCGATACAAAAACTGCCAAAGATTTCGCCGAGCAGGTCGTCAGCGCTGAATTCACCGGTAATTTCGCCTAATGCCTGCTGAGCATCGCGCAAGTCTTCGGCCAGCAATTCCCCAGCACCGTAGCCATCTAGTTGGGCGCGTCCAGTTTCCAGCGCAACCATGGCGCGATCTAGGGCGTCTAAATGGCGACGGCGGGCTGAGAATCGCCCTTCGGTCGTCGCAGAAAACCCCATGATGTCCTTTAGATGGGTTTTTAAGTTATCCACACCCATGCCAGTTTTCGCGGATAGTCTGATCGTTGGTGGGGTTGTGGATAAATCAATGCCGGCTTGTTCGGCGCTGGTATCGATTTTATTTCGCACCAGTGTCAGGCGTGTTTGATCGGGGAGCCTGGCGACAAATTCCGGCCAAATAGTCATAGGATCGGTCGCATCAGTCGTGGAGGCATCTACCAATAGCAGCACGCGGTCGGCTTTTTCGATCTCTTCCCAAGCACGGGCAACGCCGATTTTCTCTACGGCATCGGGGGTGTCGCGCAGCCCTGCGGTGTCGATAATATGCAGTGGCATGCCATCAATGTGAATATATTCCCTCAGCACGTCACGGGTGGTGCCGGCAATATCCGTGACAATGGCGGTATCTTGTTCGGTCAGTGCGTTGAGCAAGCTAGACTTACCGGCATTAGGTCGTCCAGCAATCACCACGCTCATTCCTTCGCGTAACAGTGCCCCTTGGCCTGCGGCTTTGCGAACCGCCGTCAGCGCTTGCTGAACGCTGTCTAAACGGTTGGCGACGTGGCCATCGGCTAAAAAGTCGATTTCCTCCTCAGGGAAATCAATCGCCGCTTCGACGTATACCCGTAACTCAATGAGGCGCTCCACTAACGCCGATATACGCTGAGAAAACTCGCCCTGTAGCGAACGTACGGCATTTTCGGCAGCGGAACGGGAAGTGGCGTCTATCAGGTCGGCAATGGCTTCGGCTTGGGCTAAATCCAACTTGTCGTTTAGAAAGGCACGCTCTGAAAACTCACCCGGGCGTGCTAGGCGTGCGCCAAGCTGTAGGCAGCGTTCAAGCAGCATATCCATAATGATTGGCCCGCCATGTCCTTGCAGTTCAAGCACGTCCTCACCCGTAAATGAGTGGGGCCCGTTGAACAGCAGGGCAATGCCTTCATCAATAACGCTTTCAGCGGCATAAAACGGGCCGTAGTGAGCGTAACGAGGGGAAGGGCAGTGGCCAAGTACAGCGGCAGCGATATCGCGGCAGGCAGGGCCTGAGACGCGAATAATGCCAACACCGCCGCGGCCAGGAGGAGTTGCCAGAGCGGTAATGGTGTCTTGGGTGTAAAGTCGATCGGCCATGGCGCTTCTCGTTGGTGTATGGCGAAGATTGTCGCGTTGTTCATCCTAAAACGCCAGACCCCCGCTAGGGCGGGGGTCTGGTGGTAGGAGAAGGGAGCGTGCTACTTGGTTCGCAACCCTTTGCCGACGTTTGGATCATTCTCAATATTACGCGTAATGAGATACTGCTGCGCCACCGAGATGATGTTGTTGACGACCCAGTAGATAACCAGACCTGCTGGGAACCACAGGAAGAAGAAGGTGAAGATAATCGGCAGCATCTTCATAATCTTCGCCTGCATGGGATCGGGCGGTGTCGGGTTCAGCATTTGCTGAACGAACATCGAGATCCCCATCAAAATCGGCAAGATAAAGTAAGGATCTTTCACCGACAGATCTTGAATCCAGAACATGAACGGCGCATGGCGCAGCTCAACAGACTCAAGCAGCATCCAATACAGCGCGATAAAGACCGGCATTTGCACCAGAATTGGTAAGCAGCCGCCCAGAGGATTGATCTTTTCCTTCTGGTAGAACTTCATCATCTCTTGAGACATTTTCTGGCGATCATCGCCATACATCTCTTTGAGACGCTGCATTTCCGGGCCAAGCTTACGCATACGCGCCATTGACTTGTAGGCTTTGGCGGATAGCGGGAACAGCACCAGTTTCACGAGTACGGTCAGCAGTACAATTGACCAGCCCCAGTTGCCAACGATGTCGTGGATCTTATCCAGTAACCAGAACAGCGGGTTAGCGATAAACCACAGCCAACCGTAATCTACGGTCAAGCGTAGGTTTGGCGCTACTTGCTCAAGGTAATCTTGAACCTTGGGACCCATGTACAGCGTTGCGCTTAGTGTTGCCTCGCCGTCAGCGGCCACACTGCTCGTGGGGCCAGCAAACGCTACGACATTACGATCCCGTGAATCGGTAGTGACATAGTAGAGGTTTTGCTGATTTTGCGCCGGTGCCCAGGCAGATACGAAGTAGTGTTGGATCATCGCAATCCAGCCACCTTGCGCCTCACGATTTTCAAAGTTATGGCTTTGAATATCGTCGAAGTCGATTTTTTCGTAGCGCGCGTCAGGGGTAGAGTAGGCTGCACCAAGATACGATTTCATACCCATAGAGACGCCACTTGAGGGGTCAGGGCTATTATCGCGCGCCAGTTGACCGATAAAGCGTGCGCTAATCGGTGACTCGGTGTTGTTGGCTAAATAGTAACTAACGTTGACAGCGTAGTCGCCGCGCTTAAACGTCAATCGCTTAATAACCTCAACGCCGTTAACTTCCGCTGTTAAATCAACACTTAGCTGCTCTTCATCGTTCCCTAAGCGGTACTCGGTACGCTCGGGCGTGAAGGCAATGCGGCTAGCCTGGCCGTCCAGTTGAAGACCCGAACGGGCGACGTAGCTACGCGTTGAGTTATCAGAAAGCAACACGTAGTTACGATCTGAATCCTGCGTTAGCTTATGCTGCGGTAGAGCGGCGTACACGATATCGCCACCATGTGGGTCAATACGTACGTCGAGAACGTCGGTTGTGACAGCAATAAAGTCTCGGCTAGACGAGTTACTTTCTGCTTCTCCAGGCATGCCTTCACTAATGGCATTTTGGGGAGCCGATGAACTAGGAACCGATAAATCATCACTGCCAACATTATTGACGGATGAGCCGTTGCTGTTTTGGGTAATTTCAGGCGTCGAATCGACGCTTATTTGCCCATAATCCTGATTCCACTGTACAACCAATAGGTAGGCAAGTACTGCCAGTGGAATCAGTAATAAAAGTCGTTTTACGTCCATGAGGGTTCTGCCCGATGGGTGGTGAACATGCTAATGGCGCAGTGTCATTTACTCGACCCATGACACACGAAAGCCTGCCAGGCGGCAGGCCGAGGTCGAGCGGCGAGGTGTGTCGTCAAGCGTCACGTGTTACGCCATTAGGCGGGAGTGGTACAGACACCGCCTGTGCGTCACGCTGAAGTCGTTTCCACATGCCATTTAGCTGGCGATTCAGCGTCTCGTTATCAATATCTTGAACACCACGCTTTGCCAGTATCACGATATCCACAGAGGGTAAGTGATCTTGGCGGAGGCGAACAGATTCTCTCACGAGTCGCTTAAAGCGGTTGCGATCAACAGCGAGCTTCACATTCTTTTTGCTGACCACCAGTCCAATGCGGGGATGTCCCCGGGTACTCAAACGCGCTAGCGCCATCATACCTTTGCCATGAACCTTCAGGTCTGCCTGTTCAAACACGTGACTAAAATCCCCGGCGTTTAGCAAACGTAAGCACCGGGGAAAGCCTTGATGCGGCACACGCAATCCGAGATCAGGCGCTCAGACGCTTGCGGCCTTTGGCGCGGCGGCGTGCGATAACGGCACGGCCGTTTTTGGTTGCCATACGAGCACGGAAGCCATGCGCGCGCTTGCGCTTGAGAACGCTGGGTTGAAAAGTGCGTTTCATAACTCGTTATTCCCACGTGGTTTAGGACGGAAAGTGAATTCCAAAAGACCCGGTCCAGTGAGGAACTAGCCGGGGAGTTTCAATTCAAGACCGGAAATTGTAGAGACTTCCCGCGTCAGGTGCAATTTTTCCTTGCATAAAAAGCGTTAAAAAGGCAATGGAGGCTTTTCGTACATCGCCATCGTGGCTTCTTGCTATGACACTACTATTACTAATGAAGTTATTTAAAACCAATTGTTATTAATAGTGGGGATACTAATTGTGGATAAGCTATTTTAGCTCATTTTTATCAACAGCTTAAAAACATAAAAAATCTGTGCATAACCTTCGGATAAGCCTTAAATAAACTGTTAATTAGGTGTGTTCAACAGGTTATAGAAGCCATAAAAACAGCTTTTTCCTTGATCAATTACCAGCTTTTCCCTATGCCTCATGAATAGTTGTCCACAGGGCAAAAAGAGGCGTTAGTGCGTGTGGATAACCGTCTCGTTGGGCGCTACAATGGTCGGCCGTTTTCAACCGATGGTGAGATGAGTGTCACTCGCGCTTTGGCAACAGTGCCTGGACTACCTGCAGGACGAACTGAATTCACAGCAGTTCAATACCTGGATACGTCCGCTGCAGGCAGAAGAAGGAGAGACCAATGAGCTGCGCTTGTTGGCGCCGAATCGCTTTGTGCGCGACTGGGTGAGTGATAAGTATTCAAAGCGTATCAGCGAGCTGATGCGAGAACTTGCGCCATCCAAGCCTCCCAAAGTCAGTTTGACGGTAGGTAGCCGCCGTGTGGCTGCACCTGCCCCGCAGCCAAGAGATTTGGGTAATCCGGTCTCAGCATCTCCCTCAAGGCAAGCATCGCCTGCGGTTCACACGCCGCCAAGGGGAGACCTTGCTGATGAGCGAGAAATTGATCAACTGCGGGAAGAGTCACCGAATCGGCGAGGAAATGAGCGCCAGGTACAGGTTGAAGGCAGCCTAAAACATGGTAGTGGTCTTAATCCTAATTTTACCTTCGATACCTTTGTTGAAGGTAAATCGAACCAGCTCGCTCGTGCGGCATCTCGTCAGGTATCTGAAAATCCTGGCGGCGCCTATAACCCGCTGTTTTTATACGGTGGCGTTGGTTTAGGTAAAACACACTTGATGCACGCTGTTGGTAACGCCCTGGCTGGCCGCCGTGAAAATGCCCGTGTGGTGTATCTGCACTCTGAACGCTTTGTCGCGGATATGGTGAAAGCACTGCAGTTAAATGCGATTAATGACTTCAAGCGCTTTTATCGCAGCGTTGATGCGCTACTTATTGATGATATTCAGTTTTTTGCTGGAAAAGAGCGTTCCCAGGAAGAGTTCTTCCATACCTTTAATGCATTATTAGAGGGAGGGCAGCAAATGATACTTACCTCTGACCGCTATCCAAAAGAGATTAGTGGTGTGGAGGAGCGTCTGAAATCGCGCTTTGGCTGGGGTCTGACAGTGGCTATTGAGCCGCCAGAGCTTGAAACCCGCGTAGCAATATTAATGAAAAAAGCAGATCAGGCGAAAGTTGATCTTCCACACGATGCTGCCTTCTTTATTGCTCAGAAGATTCGCTCAAACGTCCGTGAGCTTGAAGGTGCGCTGAAAAAGGTGATTGCAGATTCGCATTTCATGGGGAAAACCATTACCCAGGACTTTATTCGCGAATCGCTTAAAGACCTGTTAGCGCTTCAAGATAAGCAGGTAGGCGTTGATAATATTCAGCGAACGGTTGCTGAATATTACAAAATTAAAGTTGCCGATCTGCTTTCTAAACGCCGCTCTCGTTCCGTCGCGCGGCCGAGGCAAGTTGCTATGGCGCTAGCTAAAGAGCTGACAAATCACAGCTTGCCGGAAATAGGCGATGCCTTTGGTGGCCGTGATCACACGACCGTGTTGCACGCTTGCCGTAAGGTAAAAGCGCTGCAAGAGGAAAATGCGGATATTCGTGAAGATTACAAGAATCTTCTTCGCCTGCTAACTAGTTAACCGTTATCGTTTGGGCCTGCACTGCGGGCCTTTCAGGATAGAAACCGGAGTACCGATGAAATTTACTATTTCCCGAGAGGCGCTGCTTCGCCCGCTGACTCTGGTGGCGGGCGTAGTCGAACGGCGCCAAACGCTACCAGTACTTTCTAATGTACTGATCCAAGTAGAAGGGGATCAGGTAGCATTAACCGGTACCGACCTAGAAGTAGAGCTAGTAGGCCGTACCGTGGCGAGCCAAGTTGATCAAGAGGGTGCTGCCACGGTTCCTGCTCGTAAGCTTATGGATATCTGTAAATCGTTGCCTGATCAATCTGAGATTCAGCTGGCGGTAGAAGAGGGGCGTGCTGTACTGCGCAGTGGTCGTTCGCGCTTTACGCTATCGACGCTGCCCGTTGCAGAGTTTCCAAATATTGAAGATGCTGATGGTAGTCAAGAGCTTAGTGTGCCCAGGGGGACATTGAAGCACCTGATTGAGTCAACGTCTTTTGCAATGGCCCAGCAGGATGTTCGCTATTATCTGAACGGCATGCTGCTCGAAATTCAAAGTAATTTGTTGCGCACCGTTGCCACTGATGGGCACCGCTTAGCTATGTGCTCACGGCCTATCGATATTGTGGTTGACCAAGCGCAAAAGCTAATCGTACCGCGGAAAGGTATCTTAGAGCTTTCTCGCTTATTGGACGATAGTGATGAACCGGTAAGCCTTACCCTGGGTTCAACCCATGTTCGCGCTCATACAGGCGACTTTACGTTTACCTCTAAGCTGATTGACGGCAAATTCCCTGACTACGAGCGTGTAGTGCCGCGCAATGGCGATAAAGTACTAATCGCTGAGCGTGCTGAATTGCGTCAGGTGCTTTCACGTACTGCTATTCTCTCGAATGAGAAATATCGTGGTGTGCGGCTGTACCTTGAGGAAAACAATCTTAAAGTAATGGCCAATAACCCTGAACAGGAAGAAGCCGAAGAGAATGTGGCCGTTGAGTATAATGGCGGAGCCATGGAAGTTGGCTTTAACGTAGGTTACTTAGTCGACGTGCTATCGGTTCTGGACGAAGATCGAGTGCAGATGACGCTGGCAGACCCTAACAGCAGTGCGCTGTTAGAAGAACCTGGCGGCGGTGATGCGCTTTATGTTGTTATGCCGATGCGGCTATAGCCGCAATAGCTGGCTAAAGAGGGCGGCGCTTCTGATGGCAGAAGCGCCGTTTTCGCGTTTTAAAGGATGGCAGGTTTTATGGTCTTATTTACTGGCAGTCGTTAATGAGTGTGTCTCGGTTAAATCTTCAGGGGCTGCGTAATTTAGCGCCAGTTGAGATGTGCCCGGCATCCCGTATTAATGTGATATACGGCGTTAACGGCAGTGGTAAAACTAGCCTGCTGGAAGGTATTCATATCTTAGGAATGGGGCGCTCTTTCCGGACTCGCCAGCTTAAACATGCTATACAGTCTGAGGCGCCCTATATGACGCTCTACGGCCGTTTGGCGGGGGATCCTGAGGTTACGCTTGGTGTGAGGAGAATGCGCGCACAGCGCGAGCTAGAGCTGCGTTTGCGTGGAGAGAAAGGCGTCCGCTTGGCCGAATTGGTTGAAGCTATGCCGTTGCAGCTAATAAATCCAGATGCCTTTCGCCTTCTCGAAGGATCGCCCGCAGGTCGCAGAGAGTTTTTGGATTGGGGAGTGTTTCACGTGAAACACTCTTTTCTCGACGCATGGAAGCGAACGCGCCGCGCGGTGAAACATCGGAATGCGCTCCTTAGGCGTGGTAGAATAGTCCCAAGCGAAATAGCGGTATGGGAGTATGAGTTAGCTACCTGGGGGGAGCAGATGGATGCACTCAGGCAAGCATGGTTCAACGAGTTCTTGCCGGTATTCGATGAAACCTTAAAGGAGCTGATTTCTCTACCCGATTTAACGCTGCGTTATGTAAGAGGCTGGGATAAGCAGCGCGCCCTTGCGGACGTTTTGCAGGATAGTCGTCACGCGGATCAGCAAATGGGCTTTACCCAGCAGGGGCCGCAGCGAGCAGACTTGCGAATCAGATTAAACAAGCAGCCTGCTGTCGAAGTCCTTTCCAGAGGCCAGCAAAAGCTGGTGGTTAGTGCATTAAAGCTTGCCCAGGGGCGGCTTCTGGAAAGTACCACACAACGACACTGCATCTACTTAATCGACGATTTACCAGCGGAGCTAGATAGCACGCACCGAGATCGGTTTTGCAATTTGCTTGAAAAGATGCAGTGTCAGGCATTTATTACAAGCGTCGAACCCTCCGCGCTTCGTGGTATATGGGAGCCCTCAACAGATGTCGGGATGTTTCACGTGAAACACTCCAGTCAAGGGTTAAGCCAATTACTGCCGGACGGGTAGGCGACACGGAACGAGACAGACTTCACGACGGAGTGGTCAATGAGCGAGCAGGCTTACGATTCATCAAGCATTAAGGTGCTCAAAGGGCTAGACGCAGTACGCAAGCGCCCAGGCATGTATATCGGCGATACCGACGACGGCACCGGGTTGCACCACATGGTTTTCGAGCTGGTGGATAACTCCATCGATGAAGCTCTGGCAGGTCACTGTAGTGAAATTCGTGTGGTTATCCACCCGGATGAATCAATAACGGTGAGTGATAATGGCCGTGGTGTTCCCACCGAGATACATGAAGGCGAAGGCGTCTCAGCCGCAGAAGTTATCATGACAGTGCTGCACGCTGGCGGTAAGTTCGATGATAATTCATATAAAGTATCAGGCGGTCTACACGGTGTAGGGGTGTCGGTTGTTAACGCGCTTTCGGAAGAATTGCGGCTAACCATCTGGCGTCAAGGGGAAGTGTTTGAGCAGGTCTATCACCATGGTGTACCTCAAGCGCCTCTAGGTGTTGTCGGTAAAACGGAAAAAAGTGGCACTCGTGTACATTTTCGTCCGTCACCAAACACCTTTGCGAATATCGAGTTTCACTACGATATACTCGCCAAGCGCCTACGTGAACTTTCATTCTTGAACTCAGGCGTTGCTATTCGTTTAATGGATGAGCGTAGCGGCAAAGAGGAGCTGTTTCATTATGAAGGTGGCTTGAAAGCATTTGTTGACCACCTGAATAAAAATAAAACAGTTCTGAACCCTGTCTTTCATTTCAATGCAGTGCGAGA
Source organism: Halomonas sp. 3A7M (assembly GCF_014897875.1). NCBI lineage: Bacteria > Pseudomonadati > Pseudomonadota > Gammaproteobacteria > Oceanospirillales > Halomonadaceae > Halomonas > Halomonas sp. 3A7M. The sequence goes on along the minus strand of NZ_JABUZD010000055.1, from coordinate 35,999 downwards.
AGATGGCGTTGAAGTAGAAGTGGCGATGCAGTGGAGCGAGGCCTTCACTGAAAACATTTTTTGCTACACCAATAATATTCCTCAGCGAGATGGTGGAACCCACTTAGCGGGTTTTCGTGCCGCGCTTACGCGAACGCTTAACCACTATATCGAAGCTCAGGGGCTACTGAAAAAATCTAAGGTCAATACGTCGGGCGACGATGCTCGTGAAGGCTTGACCGCTATTATCTCTGTTAAAGTTCCCGACCCTAAATTCTCGTCTCAAACCAAAGACAAGCTGGTTTCCAGCGAAGTTAAAACGGCGGTTGAGCAAGAAATGGGGCGGCTATTTGCTGACTATCTGATCGAAAAGCCTAACGAAGCTAAATCGATTGTTAATAAGATGCTAGACGCTGCACGGGCGCGGGAAGCCGCTCGTAAAGCACGGGATATGACTCGCCGTAAGGGTGCGCTCGATATTGCTGGGCTACCTGGAAAGCTTGCAGACTGCCAAGAGAAAGACCCAAGCCAATCAGAACTTTATCTGGTGGAGGGCGACTCGGCTGGTGGCAGCGCTAAGCAGGGGCGTGACCGCCGTACTCAGGCAATTTTGCCGCTGAAAGGTAAGATACTAAACGTTGAGAAAGCGCGCTTCGATAAGATGCTGTCTTCAGCAGAAGTCGGCACGCTGATTACAGCGTTAGGCTGTGGTATTGGTCGCGAAGAATTTAATCCCGATAAGCTACGTTACCATTCGGTCATTATCATGACGGATGCCGACGTTGACGGTTCGCACATTCGCACGTTGCTACTAACGTTCTTTTTCCGTCAGATGCCTGAATTGATTGAGCGTGGTCACATCTTTATTGCTCAGCCTCCTCTTTATAAAATTAAGCGGGGTAAGCAAGAGCTCTACCTGAAAGATGAGCAAGCAATGACCGACTACCTGACCACCACTGCATTGGATGGGGCTGGGTTATATGTCAATGCTGATGCGCCTGGCATTGCTGGTTCGCAACTAGAAGCACTGGTTACTCAGTACCGAAATGTGATGAAGCGGATTGACCGCCTTGCGCGGGTATATCCTATCGCAGTGCTCAAGCAGGCTGTGCATGCCACGGCGCTTCAAGGTGAAGTCAGTCTTAAAGACCGTGTCACCATGGAAAATTGGATTGCTGAGCTACAGAAAGCAATGGATGACATGGTGGCCTATGAAGGCGGACCGCGTTACCAGTTCTATCTGCAGGAAGATAGCGAGCGCGGTTTGCACTTGCCAGCGGTGTCTTTGATTGCCCACGGCGTTACGACTGAGTATGTGTGGGGGCTGGACTTCTTTGAGAGCACTGATTATCGGGCCATTACGGGCCTTGGTGAGACGTTAAATGGGTTGCTTGAAGAAGGAGCTTACATTACCCGTGGCGAGCGTCAGAAGCCTGTTACGCACTTCTCCGAAGTGCTGGCTTGGTTGATGCAAGAGGGGCAGCGTGGGCTCTCTTTCCAACGCTATAAAGGTCTGGGGGAAATGAACCCCGATCAGCTGTGGGAAACCACCATGGATCCCGACAGCCGTCGTATGCTGCGAGTAACCATTGAAGATGCGGTTGCTGCCGATATGATGTTCAACACCTTAATGGGGGATGAAGTTGAACCTCGTCGTGATTTTATCGAGACGAATGCGCTAGTTGCTAATCTCGATGTCTGATGTGTTTACCAGCGTGTGTTTCACGTGAAACAGTGCGATAGGCACTAATAAACGCAGTCAGATGAAAACTAAAACGCCGCGCCTAATTAAATGGGAGCGGCGTTTTTTTTGCGTGACTAGAGTAGAGAGAGGGAGGGGGCGGAAGGAAGAAGCCCCATTACTGCTGTTGGCATAGCCAATCTGCAAAGGCAGCTAGATCTGGATAAACAAGCGTATTTTCAAGATTAGTATGACTGGCTAGCGTTTTCTCCCCTTTACCTGTTCTGACCAGCACTGAACGACATCCCACTGCTTCACCCGCTTTGAGATCTCGTAGGCTATCGCCGACCATCCAACTACCGGTGAGGCTCTTCATTGCTAATTGCTGCTGAATTTGCAAAAGCAATCCTGGCAAGGGTTTTCGACAAGCGCATTGATCATCGGGGCCGTGAGGGCAGTAAGCAATATGGGCAATACGTCCACCTTTCGCTTCAACCAGCGCCGTTAAGCGCTCATGCATTGAATGGAGCGTTGCCTCATCATAATAGCCCCGTGCAATACCCGACTGATTGGTCGCTATTGCCACGGTATATCCTGCCTGAGTTAGCTGGGCAATCGCATCGATCGCTGAAGGGTAGGGCACCCATTCGTCAAGTGACTTAATATAAGCATCAGAGTCGTGATTAATGACGCCATCACGATCAAGTATCACCAGTTGGTTAGCCGAGATCATAGAGTTCCTTATTCACACATTACTGTTTTCTACTAGAGTAATGGACACATAGTCATTGGGCGAGTGTTTCACGTGAAACACTTAGTCGGCCGTAACCCTGAGTTTAGTCTGAGGGGAAGAGGCGAGACAAATGTGATGAGCGAAAAAAGCCCGGCTTAATAGAAGCCGGGCTTGCTGTTGTTATCTGGGTGAACCGATATCGGCACCGAGACTTATTGTGGTAGCTGGGAAATATCTGCCACTTCAAGGAACAGTGCTTGCAGACTGGCAAGCAGTGCCAAGCGGTTATGGCGGACAGCGTCGTCATCGGCCATGACCATTACCTGATCGAAGAAAGCATCGACAGGTTCACGTAGTGTTGCCAGCGTATCTAGTGCCTGCTGGTAGTCGCCGGCTGAAAATAACGGGGCTACTTGCTGCTGACTGGCTGTTACTGCATTGAACAGCGTCTTCTCAGCCTCTTCCTGAAGTAGGCTCTGATCAACCTGGGTACTACCGTTGTGTTCCTGCTTGCTAAGGATATTAGAAACCCGCTTGTTCGCGGCAGCCAAAGCAGCGGCTTCTTCCCGCTGTGCAAAGGCCTTAACGGCACGCAAGCGGCGAGCAAAATCCAGCGGTTTAGTTACTGGGCGAGCGCGTACCGCCAAGTACATTTCAGCACTAATACCTTCTTCTTGGCCCCAGGCGCGGAAGCGGTCCAGCATGTAGGTCAATACGTCTTCCACCAAGCCTTCCGCCTTAGGCAGGCCTTGGTGCTGTTCTGCGGCTACGCTGAGTAGCTCGCGAAGATCTAAATTAAGCTGACCTTTGACCAGGATGTTAAGCACACCTATAGAGGCACGGCGTAGGGCAAACGGATCCTTTGCGCCGGTTGGGCGCTGGCCAATACCAAAGATGCCAACCAGGGTATCTAGCCGGTCAGCCAATGCTAGCGCTTGGCCTGCAAGGCTTTGTGGAATGTCGTCACTGGCAAAGCGGGGCAGATACTGCTCTTCTAATGCCTGAGCAACCTCAGCTGGCTCACCATCCTGTTCGGCATAATAGCGGCCCATAATGCCCTGAAGTTCTGGGAACTCGAGCACCATCTCGGTGACCAAATCGCACTTGGCCAGTGCCACTGCGCGCTGGGCGTGGCTCACATCTGCATTAATGTGCTCGGCAATATACGTTGCTATCGCTGTGCTGCGGCGTGCTTTGTCAGCCAAGGTGCCTAACTGTTGTTGGAATACCACGCTTTCCAACTGAGGAATACGTGAGGCGAGAGTACGCTTCCGGTCAGTTTCGTAGAAGAAGGCCGCATCGGCCAGGCGTGGGCGAATGACCTTTTCATTGCCGGAAATCACCTGTTGCGGATCAGCGCTGTCGATGTTCGAAATAGTAATGAACAGCGGTTTCAGCTTGCCTTGGTCATCCAGCAGGTGGAAGTACTTTTGGTTAGCCTTCATGGACGAGATTAAGCACTCGGCGGGCACTTCCAGAAAGCGTTCATCGAAGCTGCCGGTTAATGCGACTGGCCATTCGACCAGGCCGCTGACTTCTACCAACAACTCTTCGTCGATAACGGCATTGGCTTCTTGAACCTCTGCTTCAGCTAATACCTGCTCACGGATGCGTTCGCGGCGCCGCTGGCGATCGGCTAGGACGTAGGCATTTTCCAGTGCGGCTAGGTAGTCATCGGCATGTTCAAGCTGTATGGCATCTGGCGCATGGAAGCGGTGGCCAAAGGTGGTACGGCTGGCCTGAAGGCCAAGCGCTTCTGCGGCAATGACGTCGCTGCCATACAGGGCAACTAGCCAGTGAACTGGGCGGGAGAACTCAACGCGTGACGAACCCCAGCGCATATTCTTAGGTACCGGTAGCGATTGTAGCGTTTTGCGAACCATCTCTGGCAGCAGCGCCTGTACCGTCTCGCCTTGCTGCTGTTCGCGGAAACCAAGCCAAGTACCTTTATCGGTTTCTAAGTGAATCAGCTCATCAACGCTGACGCCGCAAGAACGCGCGAAACCTTCGGCTGCTTTGGTGGGCACGCCGTCCTTGAATGCAGCGGCTAGGGCAGGGCCACGACGCTCAACCTCACGGTCAGGCTGTTTGTCTGCAAGCCCGGTAACCTGTACTGCTAAACGGCGCGGGGTTGCGTAAGCAGCGATGCTTTGGAAGGAAATCTCGGCTTCTTGCAGGCCTTTTTCGATGCCAGCAGCAAATGCATCGGAAAGTGTATCTAGCACAGCGGGGGGAAGCTCTTCGGCACCTAGTTCTAATAGAAGCGTATCAACAGCCATTATGCGTCTCCCTGGTCGGCTAGTAGTTCGCGGCGTAGGGCTTCGGGCGCCATCGGGAATCCTTCTGCTTTACGAGACTCAAAATAGGCAGTGGCGACATCCCGCGCCATGGTGCGAACGCGCAGAATAAAGCGCTGGCGTTCGGTTACGGAAATCGCATGACGAGCATCTAACAGGTTAAACGTATGGGACGCTTTCAGAACCTGCTCATAGGCAGGCAGCGGCAGGTTGGCTACCAGGAGCTTACTGCACTCTTTTTCCTGGTGGTCAAAGGCGGCAAATAGCTGATCAACGTCAGCATGCTCAAAATTATACGCCGACTGCTCACGTTCATTCTGAAGATAAACATCTCCGTAGCTGACTTTGCTGCCGTCGGGGGCGATGGCCCATACCAGGTCATATACGCTATCGACGTTTTGCAGGTACATGGCGATACGCTCAAGCCCGTAGGTGAGCTCACCAGTAACGGGGTAGCATTCAATGCCGCCTGCCTGCTGGAAATAAGTAAACTGAGTGACTTCCATGCCGTTGAGCCACACTTCCCAACCTAGGCCCCAGGCACCTAGGGTAGGGGATTCCCAGTTATCTTCCACGAAGCGCACGTCATGGACGAGAGGATCGAGCCCCAGGCGCTTTAATGAGCCTAAATAGAGATCCTGCAGATTGCTGGGCGATGGCTTCATTACCACCTGAAACTGATAATAGTGTTGTAGGCGGTTGGGGTTTTCACCGTAGCGGCCGTCTGTTGGACGGCGGGAAGGCTGCACATAGGCCGCGTTCCAGGTTTCTGGACCAATTGCCCGTAGGAAGGTGGCAGGGTGGAAGGTGCCCGCGCCGACTTCCATATCGAGAGGTTGGAGAATGACACAGCCCTGTTCTGCCCAGTATTGTTGCAGAGCAAGGATCAAGCCTTGAAAGGTCGACACATCGGGTGTCGATTGGTTTGTCGAGACACTCATCGCGGAAAGCACCGTTGGCCATGAATTCATAGGCCGTCAAGTATACAATCACAGAGAGATGGGTTATAGGCACGTTAGCCAACAGAGCTGTTTTTGGTGAGGAGAACGAGATGATCGTTGTAACAGGCGGGGCTGGTTTTATCGGTGCCAATATTGTCAAAGCGCTGAACGCTCGTGGCCGCGATGATGTGATGGTGGTTGATGACCTGCGTGACGGCACTAAGTTCGTCAATTTAGCTGACTGCACGTTGGCCGATTATCTGGATAAAGATGATTTTCTAGCGCGGATTAAGGCGGCATTGCGAGGTGAGTCAGTCGATTTGCCGACCATTGATGCTATTTTCCATGAGGGTGCGTGCTCCGATACGACGGAGTGGGATGGGCACTACATGATGGAGAATAACTTTGAGTACTCAAAAGTGCTGCTTAACTACTGTGAAGCGCTAGGCATTCCATTTCTATACGCTTCATCGGCGGCTACTTATGGCGGTAGTGAGGTGTTTAAAGAGGCGCCTGAGCACGAAAAACCGCTCAACGTCTATGGCTACTCTAAGCTGTTGTTTGATCAGCACGTGCGCTCTCGCTGGGATGAGTTGACGACACAAGTGGTTGGCTTTCGCTATTTCAATGTTTATGGCCCCCGTGAACAGCATAAGGGCAAGATGGCGAGTGTCGCCTACCATAACCATTTACAAATTCGGAATGGGGAAACGTTAAAGCTGTTTGGGGCTTACGGCGGTTATGAGGCGGGAATGCAGAGTCGCGACTTTGTTTTCGTTGGCGATGTGGTCGCTGTCAACCTGTGGTTTTTAGATAACCCTCATGCGTCCGGTATTTTTAATTTGGGCACTGGGCGAGCCGAGCCTTTCAAAGCTATTGGCGAGGCTGTAATCGATTTTTATGGTCAGGGTGAAATTGACTACATACCTTTCCCTGAAGAACTAAAAGGCCGCTATCAAAGTTACACGCGTGCAGATATCAGCAATCTGCGTGCCTCTGGTTGCGATGTTGAGTTCAAAACCGTTGCCCAGGGTGTGAAAGCCTACTTGGAGTGGCTAAATGGCTAATTCTGCCAAGCGCATATTGGTGGTCGGCCCTTCGTGGGTCGGCGATATGGTGATGGCGCAAAGCCTGTTTATGACCTTGAAAGACCGTAACCCAGGGGCAACCCTTGGAGTGGTCGCTCCGGCATGGTCACAGCCTATTTTGGAGCGTATGCCTGAGGTAGACGAGGTGCTTCCATTGGCAGTTGGGCATGGTGAATTTGGCCTTGCCAGCCGCCGTGAGCTGGCTGCCCGTCTACGAGGACGCTTTGATCGTGCCATTGTTCTGCCGCGCTCTTGGAAAGCGGCACTGGTGCCCTTTATGGCGCGTATTCCCGAGCGTATCGGCTTTTTGGGTGAACACCGTTACGGCTTATTGAAAGAGCGCCGCAAACTGGATAAGCAGGTGTTGGATCAAACGGTTAAGCGGTTTGTTTCTCTGGGCCTGCCGCTGGAAGAAGCCATACAAGGCGAATTTGAGATTCCGACACCGCGTTTAACGATTGATCGAAATAACTTGGTCAATTTACGTCTTACTCATGCGCTATCGTCGCGTCCAGCCATCGGTATGATGCCCGGAGCGGAGTACGGGCCCGCTAAGCAGTGGCCGCTAGGCTATTTCCATGCGTTAGCGGTGCGGCTGGTTAAGGATGGATTTGAGGTGCGTGTGTTTGGCGGGCCGAAAGATCATGCCGCCGGAGATAGCATTGTCAAAGGGTTGCCCCATGCGCATAACTTATGCGGCAAAACCCAATTGGCGGATGCGGTAGATCTATTGGCAGACTGCCGTCAGGTGGTCACCAACGATTCAGGCTTAATGCACGTTGCCGCCGCGGTAGGCGTGCGCATTCACGCTCTGTACGGCTCTTCATCTCCTGCTTACACACCACCCCTAACCGATAATGCTGTCATTCACTATCTGGCGCTTTCCTGCTCACCTTGCTTTAAGCGTACCTGCCCACTGGGGCATACCAACTGTCTGAATGATTTAGGCGTGGAGCAAGTGTACCGAGCGATGAGTGTCGATAGTCAGCGTGCTAACGGCGCTAACGTTAGCGCATAATCTCGACTTCATCAGCCTGATCAGCAGGCGTTTCTATGACTTGTTGGTCGGCGCTTGCTTGGGGTTCGCGCCGTTGAGGGGTCAGTCCTTCCCAAAGACGGTGCTGTAAGGCGGTCTCTTCCCGGAGCCGCTCGTTAAGCACCTCAAGCCCATGCGTTTCAACCAGCGTTGGTTGACTGCTAAGTAGAGATGCCCCAAGCCCTGCACGGTTATCGTTAAGCGATAGGCCCATAGCGTCCAAAATAGTCGGGAATACGTCTAACATTGTCGCCCCCCGATGCACTGTCAGCGGTGAGGTACCTTCGCCCAGCATGATCAGCGTATTGTCTCGGTCTAGTGTTGTCAGTTGATCCCAAACCGACACTCGCATCGTAAGGTGGTCGCTGAGCACGACAACCAATGTATTTTCGAGCAGGCCTTCTTGTTCAAGACGCTCAATAAGGTCACGTGCCTGGCTCGCTGAACATTTCACCGAATATAAGATATCTTGACCATCGAATTCGCCCTGACGGTCTATGCATGTCTGGGAGGGAAAGCCATTAGGGGCGTGACCAGCAATGCTGAGATTCACCACTGCCCATGGGCCGTCATCTTGTTCACTTAAACGACGAATCTCATCCACCGTAAAATCGTAAAGCGTATCATCGTATAGACCCCAGCTATTTAGGTACTCTGGGTCCTTGAGTTCCGCTGACAGCTCTTCCTTGCCTTTTACCGTATCAAACTGATGGCCGCGATAGAAAAGCCCTTTACCAGCAAACTGAGCACTCGCTCCACCCAAATAGCTAAGTCGATAGCCTTGAGCCGCTAGCACATCACCCAGGCAATCGACGCCGGGAACTACTTTGGAAAGCGGCTCGAACTGGCTGTCGTGCAAAAGTCCCGCAGGCATCAGCGGCACACCACACTGGCTAGCAATCATGCCTGCCATGGTCCAGCCGGTATTTTCCATTTGCTGGATACCTTCAAAGACCAGCCCGCGTTCGCCTAACGCGGTTAAGTCAGCATAAGCATCACCAAATAGCTCATTGCGATACGTACGCTCAATGCTTTCCAGGTACATGACCAGCAGGTTAGGCGTATTAGCTTGATCGTCCGTGGGCGGCGGCACGTAACGGCGGTCTAGCCAGGCACCATCGTCCGTTACAATGGCCGCGCTGCGTTGCCCTAAACCGTAAAGCATTGGATTTGCGGCTAATAAGAGGAGGGCAACGAAGCGTTCAGTGAGCCGCCATCGCTGATCATGCCGCGTGATCCAGGTAACGGATGCCAGCACTGCGATGACGCTCACTGTGTAAATAACGGCAGTGATCATTTTTTCAGCACCGCCATGTTCGGCCATGCCCGCCTGAAGGTGGAAAAACACCGCACCTAAATCAACATTGCCAAAGCTATCAGCTAAGTAGACATAAATGCCTAGTAAGCTGAGCGGTGCCAGCGACCAAGGCCACATCGTGCGGTAGCGGGCGTTTTGCGGTGCTCCCCAGCGCAACTTGATGCCACAACCTAGCCATACAGCGGCTGTGAAAAATAGTGTCCACCAAGGTAGCCGAGTAAGCACGGTGAGGGCATAGCCAAGACAGATGCCGATTACGAGTAGTGGCAACCATGGAGTAAGTTTGAGTGACCTTAGTGCTGGCATGCGTCTCCCGAAACGAGTGTTGATAGAGTAAAGAAATACGGACGCATATTGATCACAAGATCAGGTGAGAGACTGCCCGGTAGTAGAGATATCTTTAGTGATATCAACACGTCGTAATAGAAAATTTACAGCGTATTATAGGCGGTTATTAACATTATTTTTGGCATATTTCCAAAAAACGCCATTTGCATTAGCCACAGATATAGTCAGCCCACGCCAGCCATCCAGTATGCCGAGGCGGAAAAAATAAGTGCGTATAAATGCGTAAAGTGCCTTGAGAAATATCAGCGCAAAAGGATAATGCTTGAGTTTTTTTGATGATGCGCGAAGGTCTGAATAGCGATTTATCTTATCAAGAAACTGAGCGAGGTCGTTAACGGCAAGATGTTCAATTTTTCCATTAAGCTGAGAAACTTCTGTATTTTTTGCTAAGCTTACTGACTCATGAACAGCGGCATCATTAAAGTTACACGTGTTACGGTTAAACAGCCGAATTAACCAGTCATTTCCCCAGCCAGAGTGGTGAACGGGTTTACCCAGCATCCAGTTTTCGCGCAATATTTTGCCAGCCTGCTGAGGTGTTGCAGTGGCGACCCAGTCATTAATCGCAGCGTTAAGCTCTTTTGTTGGCGCTTCGTCAGCATCTATTGAGAAGATCCAGTCATATTTTGCTAACGATACGGCAGCACGCTTGGTAGGGCCAAAGCCTAAAAATTCACCATGGTGTAATGTTGTATTGGAGTAGGCTTGTACAATGCTACATGTGTCGTCTGTGGAGCCGTTGTCATATACCACGACATCGTCATAGCACGTCAAGGCGTCTAGTGTTCGGCTAAGTGTCGCGGCCGCATTGCGAGTAATGATAACGACGCTCACATCCATAGACATTTATTCACACCCTGCTCTGGTGGTTGGTAGATACAGTACTATACCAGGGTGATGGCAACGATTTGTATGAGGGCAATTTGCATATTATTCACGTTAACCTTGCCAAAGGTTTTCGCGGTGGAGAACGCCAGACAGCGCTGCTAATTCAAGCCTTGCAACGGCATGTAGATCAGCAAACGCTGGTATGCAGGAAAGATTCTCCATTGCGTAATGAACTTCAATGCATTGAGAACTTAAGATTCGTGGATGCTAACCAGCAGATGGCTGGGCATAGGCAAGCCGGCCGCGCATCGGTGGTGCATGCTCATGAAGCTAAAGCGGTACACTGGGCGTGGTTGCATAAGCGTATATACGGTACACCCTATGTGGTGACTCGCCGAGTGGATACACCCATTAAAGATAAATGGGTGAATCGACTGTTCTATCGTAATGCAGATCGTTGTGTCGCTATTTCATCGATTATTCGGCAACAGCTATCACACTGGAATAAGAATGAAGTATTGACGATTCCGAGTGCGATGACGGGATTTACCGCGGATGCCCAAGTTGCTGCTCGCTTTCGTGCCAGCTATCCAGGCCGCTTTATTGTCGGCCATATAGGTGCATTAGTTGATCGTCACAAAGGTCAGCGGGTACTACTTGAAGCTGCAGAACGATTACAGCATAGCTATCCCGAAGTGCTGTGCGTTTTTTTTGGCCGAGGTGAAGACGAGGAAGAGCTTCGCTTGGAAAGCAGTCACTTAAAAAATGTTGTATGGGCTGGCTTTAAGCCTAATATTGGTGATTTTATTCCAGCGCTGGATCTGTTTGTATTTCCGTCTCGCAACGAAGGTCTAGGCTCAGTTCTTTTAGATGTTATGGATGCAAACGTGCCTATTGTTGCTAGTAATGTTGGCGGCATTCCTGATTTAATTAAGCATGGTGAAACAGGTTTTCTAGTAACACCAGAAAGTAGTGAAGAAGTCGAGAGTTGGATAATAAAGCTAGCAAAAAATAAACAGATGAGAGAGTCTTCTGTTGAGAATGCACGTCTTCTTTTAGAGCTTTATAGTAAAGAAAAAATGGCTGAAAGTTATCTCGATGTCTATAAGGGAATTGTTTTTAAATGAACGACTTTTTAAAAGTTAAATGCATCGCTATATTTTTACATAATAGGCCTTTTTTTGGTGCATATGTAGTTCATATTCCTTTTTTAGTCGCTGTTAAGGAAAGGTATCCAAATGCTACATTGGTGGGTATCTCTAAAAGTTCAGGGGCAGACTTCCTAGTTGAAGCAGGTTTTTTAAACGAGCTTGAAGTGATTGACGGCTTTAGCACCACCAGCTTAAGTAGGAAATATAATTTCGATATTGGTTTTAACTTGCGTCCTTCTAGTGTTGGAACTTCTCTGCAAATGTTAAAGCTACGAATTCCTTATAGAATAGGATTTAAAAAATTTGGAGCGTTTTATACGCACTCGGTACCTCTTGATGTAACTACCTACAGGGCAGACCTTTTCTTGTCCCTTCTAGGGATATCATCAACATTAGATATTACTCCCTGTTTGAAAAAACAGATTGAGCCTGATGAAGTATTAAACAATAAAATTGTACTTGCTCCTGGTGCTGGGGGCGAAGAAAAAAAATGGTCGCTTGCTAATTATATTCAGCTAGCAAGAAAGATTTCTGAGTTAAGATCAGAGAAGATTGCTTTTCTCACAGGACCTAAAGAAGAAGAGGAAAAGAACATCCTTGAGCAAGAAGGGTTTTCTGTTATTCATAGTCCTGATGTAACTACTCTTTTTAGATTGGTAAATGGTTGCAAGCTATTTGTCAGTAACGATTGTGGCCCCTCGCATGTCGCCCATATAATGGGAGCAAATCAAGTTGTTGTTTTTAAAGAATATTTGCCTGAATGGTTTCTTGAAAGAGATAACAGTGGTTATGTTTCATCACAAGCAGACCTTTCATCAATTACTCCTGATGAGCTAATAAACTGCGTATCGAAAATCCTCGCGTGTGATGTTGGCGCTGAAAAATAAAGGTTAACGGTTATAACCTTTTAATATGCTAGGCAGCACACTATGGCAATGGAATTTTTTTAGTGACCTTGCTAGGCGGTTTATATTGTGTTCCTGCCACTTACCTGGTGGCCGTTGGCGGCAGCGGTCCAGATCAATCAGCCAGGGTTCGCCATGGGGGTCGATCAAGATATTGCGCGCATTTAGATCAACATGATCAAGGCCTGCTTGATGGAAGCGCTTTATCATTGCGCCAACGCGCTGAAGTAACGCCTCATCTGCTTCCCCTGCCGCCAATAAGCTAGCCAGCGCCTGAGCGCCTGGAATCCTAACGGTGATGAGCGCCGCTTCATACGTAGGGCCGTAACGCATAACACAGCAGGCAACGGGGCGTGGCACTGGCAGTCCCTGGTCATACAGCGCAGCGTTTAAGCGCAGCTCGTGAAACGCACGGGTGCGCTCTTCACCCAGCCACAAGTAGCGTTTCTCGCTTAGCTTGGCGATCAATCCACCGCGGCGATAAGGACGCAATACCCACTGCTCTGAATCACTGGCCTTTAAGAAGAAACTGCTACCCCTTCCTGGTGCTTCCCCGACGATTAAATTACGCTCACGCCAATAGGCCTGATGGAATAGATCAGGATGAAGTGGGTGTGACTGCCCTTGAGACCGTTGTTGCGATCGTTGTTGAGATCCATGTTGCGACAGTTGGTGTGACGTGGCAGCGTCACTTAAACTGTCTACATCATGTAAAATCAGCCAATTTCTTTGCCGGAGTGCCGCTAAGCGCATGAAGCCCTCTCTGCCTGCTCAACCTAACCATATTGCCATTTTGCGCCTCTCCGCGTTGGGAGATGTGTGCAATCTTGTGCCCACGGTGCGTGCGTTGCAGCGCCAATGGCCGCACGCTCGCATTACCTGGATAATCGGCAAGGGGGAGCACAGTTTACTGGCGGGGCTTTCTGGGGTCGAGTTTGTTGTCTATGACAAGTCCACCGGTCTTGCGGGCATGCGTGCCCTGTGGAAAGAGCTTTCCGATACTCGCTTTGATGTACTGCTGCACATGCAGCAAGCGATACGCGCCAGCGTGCTTTCGCTTGGCCTCAAGGCCAATGTACGCGTGGGCTATGATAAGTCGCGCGCCAAAGACGCTCAGCATTGGTTTACACAGCATCAGCTTGCGCCACATTCTAACGCCCATGTGTTGGAGTCGTTTATGGACTTCGCTCGCTTGCTCGGCGTAGAAGATGATCGATTGGAGTGGAATCTGGCCGTACCACCGCTGGCCTATGAAGAAGCCCGAGGGGTCAGTGGCGATACGCCATATCTGGTCATTAATCCTTGCAGCAACGCACGGCTGCGCAATTTCCGCAATTGGTCAGTGGAAGGCTATGCCAGCGTAATTGAACATGCTTGGGTACACCATGGTCTGAAGAGCGTGTTGACCGGTGGGGGGAGTTCATTAGAGCGAGAAATCGGCGATCAAATTGAGGCGCTATGCCAACCGGATAGCGTTATTAATGCTATCGGTGGTACATCGCTCAAAGGCGTACTGGCGTTGATTGACAATGCCCGTGCCGTCATTGCCCCCGACACGGGGCCGGCGCATATGGGGAATGCCATGGGTACGCCCACACTTGGTCTCTATGCGACCACCAATCCTCAGCGTGCCGCGCCTTATTGTTGGCGGGATTTTGCAGTCAATGCTTATCCCGAAGCGGTTCGCACGTATCTGAATAAATCCGTCGATGAGGTTAGCTGGGGACAGCGAGTACGCCATGCGGATGCCATGGATTTGATCAAAGCCGACGACGTGATTGCTAAGCTAGACGCGCTGCTGGCGTATACCGCAGTGCCGCCAACAACAGGACCTTTGGATGAGAGTTGATTTAACCGCCCTGGAACATGCCCGCGTATTGGTGGTGGGGGATGTGATGCTCGACCGCTACTGGCATGGTGGCACGTCGCGTATTTCACCCGAAGCGCCGGTGCCGGTGGTGCGTGTCGAAGATGCTGATGATCGTCCCGGGGGCGCAGCGAACGTGGCACTCAATGTGGCCTCTCTAGGCGGCCACGTCGCCCTGGCAGGTGTGGTGGGAGAGGATGAGAACGCCGAGTTGTTGACGTCGCGTTTGGCATCGTCGAATGTGAGTACTTACTTTCAGCGAAGCCCAGAGATACCAACGATTACCAAGCTGCGTGTGATGAGTCGTAATCAACAGCTACTGCGGCTGGATTTTGAGCAGCGCCTTGATGGTGTCGATACCACTGCTCTGCTGGAGCAGGTCGAAAAAGCGCTGCCTGATTGCGATGTGATGATTCTTTCTGACTACGGTAAAGGAACGCTTAACCAGGTCGAGTCGCTGATTCAGATGGCGCGTGCTTTCGGCAAGCGAGTGCTGGTCGATCCGAAAGGCCAAGATTTTAGTAAGTATCGTGGGGCGAGTTTAATTACGCCTAACTTAACCGAGTTTGAAGCGGTGGTTGGTCACTGTGCCAACGACGATGTTCTTGCCCAGCGCGGAGAAGCGTTGCGCGCCGAGCTTGAGTTAGAAGCGCTGCTGATCACTCGCAGCGAAAAAGGTATGACGCTTATTCGTGAAGGCCTCGCACCGCTCCATTTACCCACCCGCGCCCAGGAAGTGTTCGACGTAACTGGTGCAGGCGATACCGTGATTGGCCTGATGGGGCTCGCGCTGGCATCAGGCCATGCATTGCCAGAAGCAATGATGCTGGCCAACTTAGGGGCGGGCTTGGTGGTGGCCAAACCGGGAACGGCGACGCTCTCGATAGCCGAGCTCTACACCGCGCTACACGGCGACAAGCTGGCTGAATTTGGGGTGATTGACCAAGTCCCGCTGGTCGACGCCGTGCGGGCTGCCCAGCTGCGTGGCGAGCGCGTGGTGATGACCAATGGCTGCTTTGATATTCTTCATGCAGGACACGTGGCCTACCTGGAACAAGCCAAACGCCTGGGGGATCGCCTCATCGTTGCGGTGAATGATGATGCCTCTATTGGCCGTTTGAAAGGCCCTAAACGGCCAATCAACCCGCTTAACCGCCGCATGCAAGTCCTGGCTGGATTAGGCGCTGTCGATTGGGTCGTGCCATTTAATGATGATACTCCCCAAGCGCTAATTGAAGCCGTTTTACCGGATATTTTGGTGAAAGGTGGCGATTACCGCCCTGAAGATATTGCAGGAGGGGAGGCCGTTATCGCCAACGGCGGCGATGTAAAAGTACTTGGCTTTGAAGATGGCGTATCGACCACCGCAATGATTAGCTCCATCCTGGATCGCGAGGGCTAATGGCGTCGCCGATTTGGCCTCGGCTTGTTTATTCAGCGGTGCTTTATATGTTGTCGCCGCTGATTGGCTGGCGCATCTGGCGTGAGCAAGTACTTACTTACTCGCGCTTGCAGCGGCTTGGTATGCGTTTGGGTAAGCTTCCCCCTGGACCGCGAATTTGGTTGCACTGTGCCTCGGTGGGGGAAGTGCGCGCTGCCCGTCCCCTAATAGAGGGTTTGCTGGCGCGTTACCCTCAGCACAGCCTGTTGTTGACCACAATGACCGCGACGGGTGCTCAGCAGGTTCAAACACTCATCGGTGAACAAACCGCGCCGGATCAAGTAAGGCTTGCTCACTGCTTCCTCCCTTTGGATTTTCCGGGAGCGGCCAAGCGTTTTATTACCCGCGTGCAACCCACTCTTGCCATTCTGTTTGAAACCGAACTGTGGCCCAACCTGCTGCACGCTTGCCACCAACAAGCAGTACCTGTCGCGGTCGTCAACGGGCGGCTATCGCCACGAGCCTTTGCACGCTATCAGCGCTTGCGTTCGTTAATGGCGAGTGCATTAGCTAATGTCACATGGCTGGCTGCTAAATCTGCCCAAGATGCCGAGCGCTTTCAGGCACTGGGTTGCCGCGCAGCAGTAACTCATGTCGTTGGATCGTTAAAATTTGAGGTGCCCTCTCAGGAAAAGGCTCTGGAAGAGAGTGAGTACTTACTTCAAGTCTGGGGCGCGCGCCCAGTGTGGGTGGCAGGTTCCACCCGCGACGGGGAAGAAGTACTGCTCTTGGAGGCCCATCGTCAGCTATTGCAGCGCTTTCCAACAGCGTTATTGGTATTGGTGCCGCGACACCCGCAGCGTTTTGACGAAGTGGCCAGGCTGTGTTCCCAAGGCGGCTGGGCACTCAGCCGTCGCAGCCAGCAGCAGGCCGTGACGCCACAAACGCAGGTTTACCTGGGGGATACGCTAGGTGAGCTGGCAACGCTGTATGCAGCAGGGCATGTGGCCTATGTTGGCGGTAGTTTGGTACCGTTGGGTGGCCACAACGTACTGGAGCCTGCGGCGTTAGGTAAGCCAGTGCTCTGCGGCCCTTCGCTTGACAACTTTAGCGATGTGGCAGAGCCGCTGTTAGCGGTAGGTGCGTTAAGCGTGGTGGAAACACCCGATGCCTTAGCCGACGCGCTGGCCGAGCGGCTGGCAACGCCATCATTTGCTCTGCAAATTGGGCAGGCTGGGCGAGAGGCAGTTGAAGCCCATAGAGGCGCATTGGCGCGCACGCTCGATGGGCTTAGTCCGTGGTTAACGTAACGCGGTTCGTTCTACGCCGTCCGTTTTACCTAACAGCAGTACATCGGCACCGCGCTGGGCGAATAAACCGTTCGTGACGACGCCTACAATGGCATTAATACACGCTTCCATGGAGGCTGGGTCGTCGATCATAAAGTCAAAACAGTCGATAATTTGATTGCCATTATCGGTGACTACCCCTTGCCGATAGACGGGGTCAGCACCTAGCTTGACCAGCTCCCGAGCGACGTAGGAGCGTGCCATCGGAATAACTTCTACCGGTAGCGGGAAGTTGCCAAGTTGGTTCACGTATTTAGAGCCATCGGCAATGCAAATAAATCGCTTGGCGCAGGCGGCGACGATTTTTTCCCGGGTTAGGGCGGCGCCACCCCCTTTAATCATTTGTAAGTTAGCGTTTACTTCGTCTGCACCGTCGATGTAAAAAGGAACATCGCCAACATTGTTCAGCTCGAATACCTCAATACCTAGCGCCTGTAGGCGCTTAGCACTGGCTTCTGAGCTGGCAACGGCCCCTTTGAAACGATCTCTTAGCGGGCCTAAACGATCAATAAACAGGTTCGCTGTGGAACCTGTGCCAATACCTAGCACGGTATCTTTTTCGAGATGAGGCTCAATCTCTTTAACCGCAGCATCCGCTACGGCCGCTTTCAATTCATCTTGGGTCATCATATTTTCCTGCGTCAGGGTTAGGCAGTGTTCCCTAGTATAACGGCCTTAGCGTCCACTGCCGATGGAAACGCCGCTAGACGACGCTAGGCGTAATCTGCTACCAATAAAGGCTTTGCTCTCTCCCGTCAGGGTCACGTTATTTTTTTGGGATTCCCGCATGCTCGAAGCAACCGTCAAAAAGATCCTCCAAGCCCGCGTTTATGAAGCCGCTTGTGAGACCCCTATTTCACCCGCTCCCTTTTTGTCGCGTCGTTTCAATAACCAAATTTTGATTAAGCGCGAAGATCTTCAGCCAGTGTTTTCTTTCAAGATTCGTGGTGCTTACAACAAAATGGCCCAGCTAACTGAAGAGCAGAAGGCCAAGGGCGTGATTGCAGCATCGGCGGGCAATCATGCCCAGGGTTTGGCTATGGCAGCCAAGCTGATGGGGGTGAAGGCGGTTATTGTGATGCCGCGTATTACGCCCGATATTAAGGTTCAGGCAGTACGTGCCCGCGGTGCTAAGGTTATTTTGAAAGGTGATGCATTTGCTGCTGCTGCTGAGCATGCTCAAGAATTGATTAAAGAGCATGGCTATACCTATATTCCGCCGTTTGATGATATCGATGTAGTTGCAGGTCAGGGCACTATTGGTGTTGAAATTCTGCGCCAGCACAGTGGCCGTCTAGACGCTATTTTTATTCCTGTCGGTGGCGGCGGCTTAATTGCAGGCGTCGCAGCGTATGTGAAATATCTGCGCCCAGATATCAAAATCATTGCCGTAGAAGCCGAAGACAGTGCCTGTTTAAAAGCCGCGCTAGAAGCCGGGGAGCGGGTCGTGCTGGATCAAGTTGGCGTGTTCGCGGAGGGTGTCGCCGTCGCGCAAATCGGTGAAGTGCCCTTTTCTCTGGTACGTGACTTAATCGACGACGTTATCACGGTGAATACCGATGAGATGTGTGCAGCGGTGAAGGATATCTTTGAAGATACACGTGCCGTCGCAGAAACGTCAGGGGCGCTTTCGCTAGCTGGCTTGAAGAAATATGTGCAGCAAACCGGTGCTGAAGGCGAGACGTTGATATGTATTAACTCTGGCGCGAATACCAATTTTGATCGTTTGCAACATATTGCGGAACGCACCGAGCTGGGTGAGCAGCGTGAAGCGATATTGGCGGTGACCATTGCGGAAAACCCAGGCAGTTTTAAAAAGTTTTGCCGCACGCTGGGCAAGCGCATGGTCACCGAGTTCAGCTATCGCTATGCAGATAATAGCGAGGCTCATATCTTTGTGGGTGTTCAAGTTAAACCGGGTGGGGAAGACCGCCAGGCGGTGATTGATAAGCTTCGTGAAGCTGGCTATCAGGTTGAAGATTTGACCGACAATGAGCTGGCGAAGCTACATATCCGCCATCTTAGTGGTGGTCGGCCCAGCGAGCGCTTTGAAGAAGAGCTCTACCGCTTTGAGTTCCCGGAGCGCCCGGGTGCGCTAATGAACTTTTTAACCCAGCTACCCCATGACTGGAATATTTCACTGTTCCACTACCGAAATCATGGTGCTGCCTACGGTCGTGTATTGGTCGGTATGCAAGTGCCGAGCAGTGATCAAACCCATGTTGCAGAGTACTTAGATGCGATTGGCTACCGTTATTGGCGAGAGAGCGATAACCCAGCGTATAAGCTCTTTATGGCGTAAAGAATTGTAAGTACTCACTAACCCCGGGATGCAGAGTTGTTAAGAAGAGTGAGCTTCTGAAAACGTTTAATGATGCGTTAAAAATAGCACTGAAAGCAGTTGTCAGTCCTCTTCTATAGCCCTATAGTCGTGGGCGAAATTAATGAGGTGTGTCATCTTTTTAGAAACACTGTTTAGATGACGCATTAAGGATATTTGGCAACCGTAAAAGACGTTGGAGATGAGGCATGCGGCGTAAAAAGCCTGATATGGTGATGGCGCTAACAGTGGTGTTTTTACTTGGAGTACTCGCCACTGGATACGCGCAAGCGCTATCGGGGAGTTAACTTACTAAGTTGATCACAGCGCTTTCAGCGTAAACGCTGCGCCAAGCTAGTCGAGGTTGATATTTAAAACGGGCTGATCTTAATGATCAGCCCGTTTTAGTTGGTCGAATAACCCTTGTGTCACTTGCTATCACGTCCAACGGAATATCCCAAGGCTCGATGGGTAGCGCATCCACCTGTTGGCAGGCGTGAGCAACGCCTATAAGTGTCGGTGCTGGCCCTTGGCGGCGCATAAAAGCGAGGCTGCGATCATAGAAACCACCTCCCATGCCCATGCGATTTGCTTGCTTATCAAAACCTACCAGCGGAACAATAAGCGTATCTAGCGCCCAAGCTGGCAGGCGATTGCGCCTATCGGCGGCAAATCGTGAACAGGGCTCTGCGATGCCAAAACGGTTTTTAACCATGGGGGTAGATTCGCGGTAGGCAACAAACCAAAGGCGATTAGTCGAAAATGGGCGCAATACCGGTAAGTAAATACTTACTTTTCGCTGTCGAAGCCAAGGTATTAATGGTGTCGGGTCTATCTCGCCGTTAACCGGTAAATAAAGGCTAATGCGTTTCGCACGACAAATTTCAGGCAGCCCTTTAAGGCGCTGGCAAAGGGCGGTAGCGGCTTGTTTTTGCTGATCTAGGGAAAGGGTGCGGCGTCTGCGTCTAAGCTCACGACGAAGCGCAATTTTATCGCCGAATGTACTGCGGGCAGCAGTATCGTTCATAACGAGCTACTCGTGATGAGCTAATCAAGACTAAGTGTTCCCCAGAATGCCGCTGTCGTTCTGGCCCTGAACCTACTGGTTCAGGTGGGTGGCCGCAGCCAAACCGTCAGGCTTTCCGACGCACGGACATGCACACGGGTTTGGCTAGCATTTGGCCCCCTGGGTACTTCGCATAGGCTCGAGGGACTATAACGACTGGCGTACACCCCAGAGAACATCTCTATCCTAACAGAGCCAGTGGTAATGCCAAAGAGCCGACAGCAGGTTCTTACGGTTCTTTTTGCTGGCGTGTATCCGCTAGTGCCCGTTCAAGGCGGTCGTTTAGGCGGTTCAGGTTTGCTTCGCTCGCGCGGTGCTCATCCATAATTTCAAGCAACTCATGGGTGATATTCAGCGCTGCCATCACTGCAACCCGCTCGCTGCCAAGGGCATTGCTTTGGGCGTGAATGCCATTCATCGCGCGATCTAAATAGCGAGCAGCACGTTCCAGCTTAGCTTCTTCGCCAGTGTCGCAAGCAATCATGTAGCTGCGACCCAGTAGGGTGATTTCTTTGGTTGGCCGCTTCGCGTTACTCATCAAAAACTCCGGCACAGGTCATTTTATTGACCAATGCGTTAACATCGCTGCATAGGAAGGATAGTTGGCGTTCACTATAAGAGAGCCGCTTATGTGGGGTCAACGCACAGGCGCGCGCGCCGTAAGATTCCTTCTGCGGTTTAACACCCTTAGCGATGTTGTTACGACGACTTCATTCCCCATTTTGTATAGCGAGCAATGCCCATGTCCCTAATCAATGAACGCCAGGATTTTTCTGACGTCGCGGATGTTTTTCTTCTGCATGGAAGTATGCAGTCGCCCGCGTTTTTGGATGGCCGCCTAAGTGGTCTGTTAGCGCTGCGTGATGTGACGGCTGAAGCATGGCTAGAAGAGGTATGCCTAAGCTTAGGGGTCGAGCAGCCGCGAGATCCTGATAGCGCTGAACGCTTACTAGGTTGGCGGCGTCAAACGCTGGAGGCATTGAGCGCCAGCGATTTGAATTACACACCGCTGCTACCCGATGAGCTTTTTTCACTCGCCGAGCAAGCCCAGGGGCTAAAAGAGTGGACGCTGGGTTTTATGGAAGTCGTTGAAGACGTGGCTGATGAAGCGCTACGCGAGCGCTGGTCTAAGACGCTTCAAGAAGCCATCGAGGATCTCGCAGGACTCGTACAGATCGAAACCGATATCGAGGATAGTCCTGAAAACGAAAATGATCTATTTGCGCTGACGGAACACGCGCGTATGGCGGCAATGTTGCTCTACACCGAGCAGCACCCAGGAATGCCCCAGGTTGAGCAGACCGACGCCCCCGTTCATTAATACAGGAGTTATCTATGTTACCTGAGTTACTGCCTCGGCCCGCCGCTATTGCGCCTGCAGAGTACCGCCAGCGCCGAGAAGCGCTCATCGCCCAACTGCCTGCCAATGCTGCGCTAGTGGTGCCAAGCGCTGCCTTGGTAACGCGCTCTCACGATAGCGAATACGCGTTCCGCCAGCAGAGTGATTTTTACTACTTAACCGGCATTCAAGAGCCCGATGCGTTGCTTGTAGTGCTGCCTGGGCGCGAGGCAGGCCAAAGCGTGGTGTTTTGCCAAGACCGCGACGCCACGATGGAAGCCTGGACAGGTAGACGGCTAGGCGCCCAGGGCGTTGAGGCTCAGCATGGCATTGACCAAGCGTTTGAAAATGCTCAGCGGGAAGAGCTGTTACCAGGTCTATTGGCAGGCCGCGAACTGCTCTACCTGCCGTTAGATAATCCCGAGGCGCTGAATATTGCAGAAGAGGCGTTGGCCTGCGCTCAAGCTGGCCTACGCCGAGGTAAGCCAGCATTGAAAGGATGGTTGGATAGCCGCCCGCTTGTTCATGAGATGCGCCTCATTAAAAGCCCTGCTGAAATTACCCTACTGCGCCATGCGGCCGCTATTTCAGCAAAGGCGCATACGCGTGCGATGCGTGTCTGCCGTCCAGGGTTAAGCGAGTATCAGTTGCAGGCAGAGTTAGAGCACGAATTCGTTTGGCAAGGTGCTAGCGGGCCTGCGTATAGCACCATTGTTGGTGGTGGCGTTAACGCTTGCGTGCTGCACTATATTGAGAACAGCGATACGTTGCAGGCCGATACACTTGTGCTGATTGACGCAGGGGCCGAGTTCGACCTCTACGCTGGGGATATTACCCGTACTTTCCCGGTTAATGGTCGGTTCAATGACGCTCAGCGGGCGCTTTATCAAGTGGTGCTAGATGCGCAAGAGCGTGCAGTGCACGCCGTCAAGCCGGGAGCCACGCTGGCGGATATTCACCAAGGGGTCGTGAGGGATTTAACCGCTGGGCTGATCGGTCTCGGGTTGTTAGAGGGCGATGTGCAGGAGCGCATTGACGATGAGAGCTATCGGCGCTTCTACCTGCACTCTACGTCCCATTGGTTGGGGTTAGACGTGCACGATGTAGGAACTTATCGGTTGGATGAAGAGACGCCGCGCCTGCTAACCGAAGGCATGGTCGTCACGATTGAGCCTGGTTTATACATTCCCAGCGATGATGATATTCCTGCCGCTTACCGCGGAATTGGCATTCGTATTGAAGATGATGTCGTGGTGACCCGTGATGGGCACGAAGTGCTTACGTCAGACGTGCCGAAGCGAATTGCTGATATAGAGCAATTAATGGTTAATAAATAAGCAGTAAAATTCCATTGATATTTGTTTATGTAATTTACATTACGAAATTACATTTGCTGGGTTTGGTTTATCCGTAGGAGATGACAATGCATGGGACTCAGCAGGTAAGACAGCAGCAAGCAGCTACGCTCACCCACGATATCGTTATTGTGGGAGGCGGGCTGGTCGGTGCCAGCTTAGGCTGCGCGTTGGCGCCGTTGATTGAGCGCTACGGCTGGCGTGTGGCAATTGTTGAAGCGGCTGCCTTACCTGAAAACGCTGAGAAGTCAGCGTGGCAGCCAAGCTTTGATGCTAGGGCCAGTGCTATTGCTGAAGGCTCTGCCCAACGCTTTCGCCAACTGGGTGTTTGGGAGGCGATGCGCAGTGAAGCTACCCCGATCAAGCGCATTCATATCAGCGAGCGCGGTCGTTTAGGTGCCACTAGGCTTAGCGCTCAGGAGCTGGGAGTGTCGGCATTGGGGCATGTCATTCCTAATGCTTGGATGGGGCGTGTGCTGCATCACCATCTTCAGCAACTGCCGATTGAGTGGCACTGCCCTGCAACGGTGGCGCAACTAATGCCACAAGCTAACGGCCACCGCCTGGTGCTTTCCGATGGCAGTGAACTAACGGCAGCGCTGACTATTCTCGCCGATGGCGGGCGATCTGGACTGAAAGAGCAGTTGGGCATCAGTAGTCGCCACCGCTCTTACGAGCAAACAGCCGTCATTGCCCATGTCGGTATTAGCCAGCCCCACGAGGGGGTTGCCTATGAGCGCTTTACAGCAGAGGGGCCGATCGCACTGCTACCATTGCCTGGCCAAGCGATGGAGCTGGTCTGGACGCATGCCAGCGGCACAGAGCAGGCGCGACTAGCGCTCTCCGATTCGGCGTTTTTACGCCAGCTACAAGCTGCCTTTGGTGATCGAGTCGGGCGTTTTACTCGGGTGGGGCAGCGTTTCAGCTACCCACTTTCGCTGATTACCGCGGAAGAGCCCGTTCGACCTGGGTTGGCGGTGTTGGGAAATGCTGCCCATGCGCTTCACCCGGTAGCGGGTCAGGGGTTTAACTTGGCACTGCGCTCAGTGATGGATCTGGTCGAAGCACTAGCGCAGGGCGCTCAGAACCAGCGTGCTCTTGGTGATATGGACATGTTACTCGCCTTTGAGCAGCGTCGTGCGCAAGACCGAGCCAATGTCATTCGGTTTAGCGATGGGTTAGTGCGTCTATTTGGCTATTCGCTGCCCCTACTGCCGCATGCCCGAGCCGCTGGCCTGGTGGGGCTCAATTTAGTGGGCCCGCTTCGCCGCAGCTTGGCACGCAGAGCAATGGGTCTAGAGCGCTGATGCAACAAGTAGCTAAGGGAACGTTATGAAAACGCAAACAGCGGCAATAGATGTGCCGGTTGAACGTTTTGACGCGGTGATCGTAGGTGCCGGAATGGTCGGCACGGCACTAGCAGGGCTGCTGGCTAACGCTGGGATGCAAGTGGCGTTGGTTGAAACCAAAGCAGCACCACTGCGCTTAGATGCTTTTGGTGGCCATCCGCCTGCCCCCAGGGTGAGTGCTTTGACGCCGGTTTCACAGCGGCTGCTCTCGCATTTGAAGGCATGGCCCGCGATGGCTGCTACTAGGGTAACGCCTTACCGTTATATGCAGGTGTGGGATGCAGAAGGCAGCGGTAGCATCCATTTTTCCGCCGATGAAGCAGGTGCGCCCGTACTTGGACATATTGTTGAAAACGATGTGACATTGGCCGCGTTAAATGAGCAGGTGCTAGCGCTGCCTTCCGTTAGCACTTTCTTTGGAGTGGGCGTGGAGGCTTTGCAAACCTCTGATAGCGGGCGCTGGCTAGTGCTGGATGACGGCCGACAATTGCATACGCCATTATTAATTGCTGCCGACGGTGCACGCTCCACCATGCGTGAATTGGCAGGGATATCAGTGGCCGAAGAGTCTATGCAGCAAGAGGCCGTCGTTACCACCGTAAGGTGTGAAAAGTCCCATGGCGACACGGCTCGTCAGGCTTTTATCGCTGGCCATCCACTGGCTTTTTTGCCGTTAACGGTGGGCGGTGATGACCGCTACTGTTCGATTGTCTGGTCGACCACGCCTGAGCATGCACATCAACTTACATCGCTCTCTAGCGAGGCGTTGGGGCAGGCGCTAAGTGAAGCCTTTGACTACCGTTTAGGTCAGGTGAGTGCCGTCGATACGGCCTATCGGTTTCCGCTGATTCAGCGCCACGCCGCTCACTACGTGCAGCCTAATTTTGCCTTGGTGGGCGATGCTGCCCATAGCATTCACCCGCTAGCGGGGCAGGGCGTTAACCTAGGATTTATGGATGCGGCAGTGCTGGCTGAGGAAGTGATTAATGCATGGCAGCGAGGAGCCCCCTGGGGGGCGTTGACCACGCTGAGTCGCTACGAGCGGCGTAGGCGCTTCGATAACAGCGCCATGCTGGGGCTGATGAAAGGGTTTAAAGTGCTTTTCGGTAGCCAAGTGCCTGCATTGACGCTGGCGCGCAATATGGGGATGAGTGGTATGAATCAGTTGGTGCCGATAAAACGACTGGTGATGCGGCAGGCAATCGGAGAGCGAGGACGCCTGCCGCAATCGTGTCGTTAACGGCGCCGACGATCCACCACGTTCAATGCTTTGAGTAAGTTCAGCGCTTCACTGAGCTGATAGTCCTCGCGCAGGCGCTGAGACATTTCAGTCCGCTCCCGGGGCATTGCGTCTTGGCCGCTTAGATGACCATCAAGATCAGCTTCGCGGATTTGACGTTGCCCCTCAGCCACTTCCAGCCGGCCGCGTACCACTTCCACGTCAGGCTCGATACCTTGTGCTTGGATTGAGCGCCCATTGGGGGTGTAGTAAAGCGCGGTTGTCAGCTTAAGACCTTCGCCATTGCCAAGCGGCATGATCTGCTGCACGGAGCCTTTACCAAAGCTTTCGGTGCCCATTATCACCCCGCGGCGCTGGTCTTGAAGCGCCCCTGCGACAATTTCAGCAGCCGAGGCGCTACCACTGTTTATCAGTACAACGAGCGGCACATCACCAGCGGGTGTCTCTGGCGATGCCGAAAACGACATTTCGGTGTCAGAAAGACGCCCTTCGGTGTACACAATTAGTCCTTCATCCAGGAACAGGTCGGCAACGCCAACGGCGGCCTGCAAAACGCCACCTGGGTTATTGCGTAAATCGAGAATGAGTCCCTCAAGTGGCTGCTCTCGGGCCATGCGCTCTAACGACCTACGTGCCTGCTCTGGGGTGCGCGACTGAAACTGGCTAATTCGCAAGTAGCCATAGCCTGGCTCCAGCACTTCATGCTTAACGCTTTCATTGCGAATTACTTCGCGCGTTAGTGTGAACTCACGCGGAGACTCTTCACCCGCCCGCAAGACGGAAATACGCAGTTGGCTACCCGGTTCGCCACGCATCAGGTTAACCGCCTCTTGAAGCGATAAGCTGTCGGTTGGCGTTCCATCGATAGCCACAATCACATCGCGGGATAACAGGCCCGCTCGTGAAGCTGGTGTGTCATCGATGGGGGTAATAACTATTAGCTGCCCGTTTTCTGTGCCTACTTCAATGCCAATACCGCCAAACTCACCTTGGGTGGATTCGCGCAGGCTTCGGTACTCTTCTTCGTCTAAATAGGCTGAATGGGGATCTAGCTCGCTGAGCATGCCTCGCATGGCATTACGCAATAACGTGCGGTCGTCAACCTCTTCGACATAGCCGCGTTTAATGCGCTCAAACACCTCAGCAAAGGTCTGGATCTCTTCAAGCGGTAGGTCATCAGCAACGCTATTTGCAGACTGAGCCATTAAGGGGAAAGGAGCAGTCAGCAGTACAAGCGGGAGCAGGGTAGCCAAAAAGCGCTTGGCAGGGGCCGATACCTTGGTAACAGATAGCGTCATGCGGACTCCGCTAGGCGAAAGGCAGCGCCAGAAGGCGCTGCATAAGTTGAGACATGATTGTTAATTCATAGGAGTCAGCTTATCCCGTCAGCGGCGTGCAATCCAACGTTGTGGATTAATTGGTTCACCGCTACGCCGCACTTCGAAGTAAAGCGCGGGGTTGGTCTGCCCGCCGCTGTTGCCGACACGTCCAATTTCAGTGCCACGGCTTACTTGTTGGCCGGGCCGTGCACTAAATTGTTGCAAGTGAGCATAGAGCGTCATGATCTGATCACCGTGATCAATAATCAGCAGGTTGCCAAAGCCACGCATCCAGTCGGCGAATACCACGCGGCCCGTATGAACGGCTGTTACTGCACTGCCCGAATCTGCTCGAATCACGATACCGTTATAGTGCACGCCGTCTCTACGCTGAAAGGTTGCCGTAATGGCTCCTTGAACGGGCCAGGGTAAATCGCCCCGCGTGCGGGTGATGTGTGTGGTCGGTGTTGGCTCGGCTAAACGAGCCAGCTCCGCTTGTATCGCCCTTAGCTGCTGTTCGGCCTGCTCACGGCTTTGGTTTAGATCGGCTAAGCGATCCTCTTCGCTGCCATAGCGGTCATCCAGGGTCGCTACGACGCCACGCCGCTCCTCGGTTCGCTGAGCGAGTATAGCGCTTTGCTCTTCTAGCTCGTCGGCTAATGCATCAAGGCGCGTTTGACGCTCGCTGAGCGCTTGCTCGGTATCTGCCAGTGCGTTGTCGAGGCGGCTTATATCCGTAAGGCGTTGCTGACGCGCCTGAGTCAGGCGATTTAGATACGCCTGCATTCGGTCTAGCTCGGCTGGATCGCTTTGATTTAGGAGCAGTTTCAACTGGGGTGTTGGCCCCAGTCGATAAAGGGCTGCCAGCTGTTGGCTCAGCGCAGCGTATTGCGCTTCACGCTCACCTTCCAAGCGCTCTCGGTGCTGGCGAAGTTGGGTCGTTTCGTCGGCCAGTTGACGGCGCTCAGCCTGAAGTTGATCCAGGCGCTGGTGAGTCTCAGCGAGCTCCGTTTCCACATGGCGCAGCTCACGCTCGGCGCTATCCCGCGCTTGCCCGGTCGCACTGAGGCGCTGGGCAGCCGCTTCGATCTCCTGGCCAATCGCATCCAACTGCTGGCGCGCGGCATTTTCATTTGGCTGGGCTAAACTTGCTGGCGCATAACCTAACGCCAGCATGAGCGCGACTGCTAACGTCCATCGCATCAGCATCAATCAAAATGAATCAGTGGGTTACCTGTCATTGCTTCGGGCTGTGCCTGGTTCATCATGGTTAACAACGTCGGCGCTAAATCGCACAGTCGTCCATCTTCCAGCCGCCCATTCTGCTCTCCCACGTAAATCAACGGCACCGTAAAGGTGGTGTGAGCTGTTTGCGGCGCGCCTGTTTCCGGATGCACCATCTGTTCGGCATTGCCATGGTCAGCTGTGATCAGGCAAGCACCACCGGCACGTCCAATAGCCTCTACTACCCGGCCAACGCAAGTATCAACGGTTTCAATCGCTTTTACCGCGGCGTTGAAGTCACCGGTATGGCCAACCATGTCGCCATTGGCATAATTGCACACTATTAAGTCAAAGCGACCGCTGTCGATAGCGTCCACCAGCTTATCGGTGATCTCAAAGGCGCTCATCTCGGGTTTTTCGTCGTAGGTTTTAACGTCACGGGGGGAGGGCACTAAAATGCGCTCTTCGCCTTCGTACTCGGCTTCATTACCGCCGGAGAAGAAAAAGGTGACGTGGGGATACTTTTCTGTTTCTGCAATACGTAGCTGAGTTAGGCCGCGTTTAGCAACCACTTCCCCCAGGGTATCGGTGAGATCAGAAGGGGGAAAGGCCGCTGGTGCTGGAATGTTGGCGGCGTACTGGGTCATCGTGACTAAACCGTCGCCAGCCAGTGTAGGACGTACACGCCGCTCAAAGCCGTTAAACTCAGCTTCAGTGATCGCGCGCGTTAATTCGCGGGCGCGGTCGGAGCGGAAATTAAGGAAAATAGCTGCATCGCCGTCTTGGAGGGTAATGGCGGTGCCATTCAGCGGGATACTGCTAGAAGCGACAAATTCGTCGGTTTCGCCGCGCTGGTAAGCGTCGCGCAGGGCGGTTTCAGCACTGGAAGCAATAAAGTCAGCGTGGCCATCGGTCAGCAAGCGGTAGGCTTGCTCAACCCGCTCCCAGCGGTTATCACGGTCCATTGCATAAAAGCGGCCAATGACCGAGGCAACAAAGCCATTGTCGGCACCTACTAACTCTGCCAAACGTGCATTAGCACGCTCGATCGAGCGGAGCGCACTTTGCGGCGGCATATCGCGTCCGTCTAAAAACGCATGGATAAAAATGCGCTGCGCGCCGCGTCGGGCAGCAAGCTCAGCCATGGCAATAAAGTGGTCTTCGTGGCTATGCACGCCGCCGGGAGAAAGCAGCCCAAGTAAGTGAACGGCGCGGCCATTGGCAACGGCCTCGTCGATGGACTTGGTCAGCACCTCGTTGGTGTCTAGATCGCCGTCTTCAATTGCTTTGGTAATGCGGGTGAAGTCCTGGTACACAACACGCCCGGCACCAATATTCATATGGCCTACTTCAGAATTGCCCATCTGCCCGTCAGGCAGGCCCACATGGCGACCATCGGTGTGCACATAGGCGTGCGGGCGGTTGGCCCACAGTTTGTCCATGTTGGGCGTATTAGCTGCGGCCACTGCGTTGTGGGCGCTATCGGGATTGTGGCCGTAGCCATCTAAGATGATTAGCGCCACGGGGCGCGGTGCAGTTGTAGCCATGAAAACCTCTTTATGTTGGTCAGCCAAGCGATATGAGGTGCTGTTTGAAACGTTGGTGAAGGCTGCTCAAACAGTTTTCAGACAACACCTTATAATCAGGGTCGCGACAGGCGCGCGCATGGGGCATCATAACGCAGGCAGCCGTTGGGCGTCATGGCCTGCGCGGTATGCCGTGTGACGTGTATACTTGTTGCGTTTCTGGAGGCGGCTAGGCCGCTTTTTTCTGCATAGACCAAGAGATTGTGTTCACGATGATCGATCAGCTGTTCGAATTCGTAATGAACCACCCCCTACTTGTCGGGGCGTTTTTGCTGGTATTAATAGCATGGGTGGCGTACGAAGCGCGCAGCGCCGCCACGCATGCTGTGACCTCTACCCAGGCGACTCAGCTTATTAACCGTGAAGATGCGGTGGTGCTGGATATCCGTGAAAGCAAAGACTTTAAAGCAGGACATATTGCAGGTGCACGCAATATTCCTCAAAGCAGCCTCGACAGCCGCATGAATGAACTGGAGAAAGTGAAAAGCCAGCCGATCATCGTGGTATGTAAGCATGGCCAAAGCTCTGGTGCTGCCCAGGCAAAACTTGCTAAGGCAGGTTTTGAACGTGTCAATAAGTTAAGAGGTGGCATGGTGCAGTGGCAGGCCGATGGTCTTCCGGTGGTAAAAAAGTAATTAAGTAGCAAGTATTTAACCGTGCGCTGTCGCGCAATTTTTTAGCAGATGAACAATTAGGAGTATCCCAATGGCGGAAGATAACAACACCCCGCAGGCAGGCGCCGCAGAAGGCGAAAAGCCTCAGCTGAAGTTCTCTTTACAGCGTATCTATGTGAAAGATATTTCCTTTGAAGCGCCGAACTCACCTTCCGTATTCAAGCAGGCATTTAAGCCTAAGGTGAATCTGGATCTGAACACCACTAGCCAGAAAATAGCCGACGACCAGTACGAAGTGGTTGTAAAGGTGACTGCCCAGGTTAACGATAGCGAAACCGGCACTACGTCGTTCCTTGCAGAAGTAGAGCAAGCTGGCCTGTTCCGTATTTCTGGAATTGAAGGGGCACAGCTGGAACAAACTCTGGGTGCGTTCTGCCCCAACTTGCTGTTCCCTTATGCTCGTGAATGCGTTGACAACCTGGTCAATCGTGGTGGTTTCCCGCCGCTAATGCTGGCGCCGGTGAATTTTGAAGCTATGTACGCTCAGCGCAAACAGCGTGAAGCGCAGCAGGCTCAGCAAGCAGCCGAGAATACTCACTAAGTGCATGCTGCTGACTGGGTTGCCTTACACGGCAAAATGCCTCGCCTTTATGTGCCCGCTGAGTTTGCAGTGGGCACAACCATCACTCTGCCTGACGGCCCGGCGCGGCATGTGACACGGGTGCTGCGGCTGGGCGAAAGTGCAGCGCTGATGCTGTTTGATGGCAATGGCCAAGAGGCTGGCGTGCGCTTAGCCGATGTTGGTCGCAAGCAAACGACAGTGATCATCGAGGCTGTCTGGCCGGGTAGTGGCGAATCGCCGTTAGCGGTGCACCTTGGCCAAGCGATCTCGAAAGGCGACCGGATGGATTATGCCATTCAAAAAGCCGTTGAGCTGGGCGTTGCAGCGATTACCCCGCTCTACACTGAGCGGGGTGATGTACGTCTCAAGGGTGACCGTGAAGAGAAAAAACTGGCTCACTGGCAGGCGGTTGCGGCTAGCGCTTGTGAACAGAGTGGGCGAGCGGTTGTCCCCCCCATCTATCCACCAAAAGCGCTGGATGATTGGCTGGCCGAGCGGCAAGAGCCGTTACGCTTGATGCTTCACCTAGCGACAGGCAATGTATTTTCGCAACAGCCATGCCCCGCTGCAGTAGCGCTCTTAATCGGCCCAGAGGGTGGCTTAAGTGATGCGGATATTAATGTGGCCACTGTGGGTGGCTTTACACCGCTGACGCTCGGTCCAAGAGTATTGCGTACTGAAACGGCACCTGTTGTTGCGCTAACGCTGCTACAGCACCACTTCGGTGATGTGTAAGTACTCACTTTTCAGCACTCGCTTCTCTGTACTCACTTGTAAGAGCTCATGTTTAAATATTTATTCTTAAGAGCCTATTCTTAAGAAATATTTTGGGGCTTATTTTTTAGCGGTATGCATAAGTGAGTGCTTACTAGCTGGCTGCTGCCCTGTTGAGTAGTGGCGGTCGCTATTTATGCGCTGTCGAATACCGGCTGCGCTTTGCCTTGCGTGCGCAAGGCACCATAATGAAGGTCTACTTTCTGTAAGGACGGTACCTATGGTCCGTGAGTCTCACTCTTCTCCCCGTTCCGCAAGCGACGCCGCTGTTCAGCTGGGTGACGTAGCCTATTTGACCGTGACGGCGGTCAATAGCACAGGGGCGTTTCTGCAATGGGGACAGCCCAAAGATGTACTGCTGCCTTATAGCGAGCAGCGCTTTCGCCCCGATCCCGGTAAGCGGGTACTGGTAATGCTGTATAGCGATGACCAAGGGCGGCCTGTGGCTACCATGCGCCTGGATCGTTTTTTGACAGACGATGCTTGGGCGCTGGAAAAAGGTGATGAAGTGGCTGTGGTGGTAGCTGACCGTACTGACCTTGGGATGAAGGTAGTGGTTAACCACCGTTATTGGGGATTAATCTATCAAGATGATATTACCCAGCCGCTGCGCCGCGGGCAGTCGCTGAAAGGCTATGTAAAGCAACGCCGCGAAGATGGTCGTGTCGATATTTGCCTGCTCCCCCCGGGTGTGGCTCGCTTAGATGTAGTGGGTGATAAAGTATTGCAGGCGCTACGTGAAAGTGGTGGTTATCTAGCGTTGGGTGATAAAAGCTCCGCGCATGATATTAAGACGCGATTAGGTGTTAGCAAGAGTGCTTACAAGCAGGCCATTGGGCGACTTTATAAGCAGCAGTTAATTACCCTAGAGCCTGGTGCTATCCGGCTTGTACCGGGGGCGTTAACGGGCGGGCAAGACGAGTAGTCTCTAGCGACGGTTGGAGCTGTGCAGGCAGTGCGGCATACTGCTTACCTTTTGTTCATGTATGGATGTTACCCCGATGAGCCAATCAACGTTGCATCTCGGTGTGGTGATGGATCCCATCAGCGACATCGCTTACAAGAAAGATACCACCATGGCCATGCTGTGGGCGGCGCAAGAGCGCGGCTACACACTGCATTATATGGAGCAAGAAGATCTTTTCTTGAACGCAGGACAGGCTTATGCACGTATGCGCCCATTAACGGTGCATCGCGATCCTAACCATTGGTACGACCTCGGTGAAGCGGCTCAGCGCCCACTGGTGGAGTTGGATATTGTGCTAATGCGCAAAGACCCGCCTGTCGATGCCGACTTTATCAATGCGGTCCATCTGCTGGGGTTTGCCGAGCGGGAAGGCGTTCTGGTAGTTAATCCAACCGCTGCGTTGTTGCAGTGTAATGAAAAATTATTTGCCCAGCAGTTTCCCCAGTGCTGTGCGCCCACCATTGTCGCCAGTCGTGATGACGTCCTGCGTGCTTTCCACGCGGAGCATGGTGATGTGATTTTCAAACCCCTTGATGGCATGGGCGGTACAGGGATTTTTCATATCGGCCCTGATGGCCGCAACATTGGCGCGGTTATTGAGCAATTAACCCTGCGTGGCCAGCGGCAAATTATGGCGCAACGCTACCTAGCCGAAATCAAAGATGGCGACACGCGCATCTTATTGGTTGACGGTGAACCCGTGCCCTATGGGCTGGCGCGTATTCCCTCGGCGGGTGAAACTCGGGGTAACCTCGCCGCTGGCGGGCGCGGTGTCAGCCGTGAGTTGACTGAGCGTGACCACTGGTTGATTCAGCAGGTGCAGCCCATGATTCGTGAAAAAGGGCTGATGTTTGTTGGTTTAGATGTGATTGGTGATTACATCACTGAAATTAACGTCACCAGTCCTACCTGTGTACGTGAAATTGATGATCAGCGCGGCACGGACATTGCCGGAATGCTGCTGGATGCTATTGAACGTCGTCTTAACTAACCGATGCCGTTGAACGTTCTATTCGCCTAATAACGCGAGGCTCGCTGAGTATTCAGCGAGCCGTAGGAGACGCATGCAAAGCTTTAAGCATCATTTTTTGATGGCTATGCCTCACTTGGATGACCCTAATTTTGCCGGTAGCCTGATCTACCTTTGCGACCATGATCACAATGGTTGCATGGGGGTCATCGCCAATCGTCCACTTGAAATTACCCTCGATGCCCTCTTTGAGCAGCTGTCGCTGGGAGGCGATGATAGCCCGCACCGTAATGCACCGGTCTATTATGGCGGCCCTATGCATAAGGATCGTGGCTTCATTTTGCATATCGGTGATAGCCAGGAGTGGGACTCCAGTGTCCAGGTAGAAGACGGTATTGCGCTGACCACCTCGATGGATATTCTTCAGGCGCTTGCCGACGATACCGGCCCCGAAGATTTTCTGGTGTGCCTAGGCTGCGCGGGTTGGGACGTTGGGCAATTAGAAGACGAGCTAAAAGAGAATGCGTGGCTGACGGTCGAAGGCCAAGGCAGCGTACTGTTTAACACCCCTCCCGCTGAGCGTCTAACCGCTGCCGCTGGCATACTGGGCGTTGATCTAAACCTGATGACCCGCGACGCGGGCCATGCATGATGGTTGAGTTTTATGGCTGATCGTGGGCAACGGCTAATACTCGCATTTGATTTTGGTACTCGGCGTATTGGTGTCGCGGTAGGCAATGAGTTGCTTAATAGCGCACGCGAGCTAACGCCGCTAACCGCTCGAGACGGCATTCCTGACTGGAATGTTGTTACACGGTTAGTAGAGGAGTGGCAGCCTGACTTGTTTGTAGTTGGCTTGCCGCTGAACATGGATGGGACTGAGTCTGCGATGAGCGCGCGGTCACGCAAGTTCGGTAATCGCCTGCACGGGCGCTATGGCAAGCCCTGTGAAATGGTTGACGAGCGTGGCTCTACTCGCGAAGCGAAGCAGATCGCTCATGCGGCAGGCCATCGTGGTAACTATCGAGAAGAAAGTGTCGATGGCATCGCTGCTGTGCTTATTCTAGAAGGTTGGTTTGCCCACCAAGAAGGACTTCCTGGTGGGCGGATCGCTCATTAAACCTGATGTAATGACTTAACGGTCTAGAGTGCCGGTTTGAGATGGCACAAACCAGCGCACGGGTCTCAGGTCTTTCTCAATCAGCTCATCTACCTTTAATAGCGTGGCAAAAATGGCCATCCGCATGGGGATCCCGTTGTCAGTTTGGCGGAAAATCGCCAAACGCGGGTCTCCGTTAAGATTCACGTTTAGGTCATTGGCGCCAGGGCGGCTATCTCGGGGTAGTGGGTGCATGACAATCGTACTTTGGCTGCAGCGCTGATCCAGAAAGTCGCGATTAACCATAAAGTCATCGGAAAGCCCCTGAAAGCTCTCGTTCATTTCATCGGTAAAACGCTCTTTCTGGATGCGTGTGGTGTAAACCACGTCCAGATCTGAGAAGTCACTGGCCAGTGAGTCACGTTGTTCGACGCGGTGCCCGCGAGACGTCACAAGGTCAATCAGCGCAGTCGGCATTTCCAGGCCCGGTGGCGATACCAGGGTAATGCGCAGCGGATCATAGAGAGACAGTAGCTTGATCAGCGAATGCACGGTGCGGCCATATTTCAAATCACCGGTCAGCAGAATATGTGCGCCGCTGAGTGATTTACCTAATCGCTGAAACTCTTTATCAATCGTATAAAGATCAAGCAGCGCTTGGCTTGGGTGCTCACCTGGGCCATCCCCTCCGTTAATTACCGGCACATTGGTGGCGGCGGCGAACTCTGCTACCGATCCTTGATCAGGATGGCGCATTACAATCGCATCGCAATAGCCACTCATCACTCGGCTAGTATCGTAAAGCGATTCACCCTTGGCCATAGAAGAGAAAGTAAAACCGGTGGTGTCACACACACTTCCCCCCAGACGGCAAAACGCAGCATTAAAGCTCACGCGTGTGCGTGTACTCGCTTCAAAGAACAAATTACCAAGCACAGCACCTTCCAGCACCCGAGTAACGTGGCGACGGCTGGCAATAGGTTCCATACGCGCTGCAACGCGTAGCAGGTGGTCAACGCTTTCGCGCTGTAATGAATCGACAGTTAATAGATGCTGGCTCATCACGGACCTCAGAATGGGGGTGGGCGTTGGGGGCTATAAAGCTGGTATAAGTGTAACCGCCAATGGAGTGCCGTCGAAGCGCTTTCAATTAGCAAACGGCCTGCCTTAAAACTTTTTCGCACTTATCTATAAATAGCCCTTGCCAAAACGGCAGCGAATCCGTAAAGTACGCATCCGCTGCCGGGGACGCA
>NZ_JABUZD010000052.1:0-30822 GCF_014897875.1 Halomonas sp. 3A7M | reverse complement strand
GGTTCTGGTTCTGGTTCTGGTTCTGGTTCTGGTTCTGGTTCTGGAACAGAGGCTAGCTCAGGCGCTGGTTCTGATTCACTTGTTTGTGTCTTTTCAGCGGTTTCTTCAACGGATGTACTGTGTTCCGCTGGCGCGGCTTCAGGCACTGACGTTTCTTGCACAACAGCTTCCGCCGTTGACGAGGCCTGCTCTGTTTTATGCTCTAGCGCTGGCTCTTTGGTAGCCTCTACTTTGCCATGCTCCTCCTGAGACAGCGCCTGCTGATCTTGCTGCTCCTGTTGGGAGTCGTGCTTTTTCTTACGTTTGAAAAAACCGAACATAGGTGTCATCCGACTAAATAGGTGAACATTGCGATTATCCTACCATCGCAGACCAAGACTTTGGATAAGTAGCCCGCTACAATCCGCGTTATGAAACGACAACGCTCTTCTCGCCCTTCTACTTCTCGCTCATCGACAGCGCGGCGCGGGCCTGCCAAACCGCCGGGTAAGCTACGCATCATCGGCGGCGACTTTCGCCGCCGTCAGTTGCCTGTACTCGACCACCCAGGGCTACGGCCCACCCCTGATCGCGTGCGTGAGACCCTATTCAACTGGCTAGGCCAACACCTGTTTGGCAAACAAGTGCTGGACCTCTTTGCAGGCACAGGAGCACTAGGCTTTGAAGCCATTTCCCGCGGCGCCAGCAACGTTACGTTTGTCGAGCGCGATTCCCGGGTAGCCGCGCTAATTAGTGAAAATATTATCACCCTTAGCACCAGTAATGGCCGAGTGGTATCTACCGATGCACTCGCTTTTCTCAACCAACCCTGCCAACAGCCTGCGGATGTCGTCTTTCTTGATCCACCGTTTCATCAAGGCTTAGCCGCTTCCTGCTGTTCCGCATTAGAAACCGGCGGCTGGCTTGCAGACGATGCCATGATCTACCTGGAAACTGAAAAGTCCCTATCTCCAAGCGTGCCCACTAACTGGCAGCTTTATCGGGAAACCCAGGCGGGCGAAAGTGCGGCTCGCCTCTATCTTCGTAAACCCGTGTAAACTGCGCTTGCCGCAATCCTGCAGCGGCGTTACGCTCGCCCAACTGAATTACGTTTTTGTCCCCGTTATGACAGGTAGTGTGCCTGTCGACGTTATTGGAGGTAGGCATGAGCCTTGAGTTATTTAACCAGCTGGAACAGAAAATTACCGACACCGTTGAGGCGTTGGAATTGATGAAGCTTGAAAACGAAGAGCTGCGTGGCGAGAACGCACTGCTAAAGCAAGAACGTGAGGAGTGGGAGCGCCGTTTACAGGGTGTACTCAGCAAATTTGAAGACATCGAAAGCGATAGCGTGTCTTAAAGTAAGCGCGACATCAGTAGCGCATCTTCTCGCCCGGCGGCACCCTGTGCAGCCGGGTAGTAACCTCGGCGCCGACCATCTTCATTAAACTCGTAGTGCTGATAAAGCGTTATCGCACGTTGGTTACTTGCCCGCACTTCGAGCAGTAAGCGTTCGCTTTGCCACTGCCTAGCACAGGCGACCACTGCGCCAAGTAGCTTGCCACCGATTCCCTGGCCTTGCTGCTGTGGAAGCACTCCAATCGCTTGAAGCTCTGCCTCAAATGGCAAACGCACCACGATGGCATAACCAAGCAGCACACCGCCAACGGACACATTGCCAATCGAAGCTGATGGTTGCCAGTAGCCAATCACCTGTGAACCAGGATCGTCTAACGCATCACGTAGATGCTGCGAGCTTATACCACTGTTAGCTTGCGCTTCTAACGCCTGTAACGCAGCACTGTCAGCAACGCTTAATGGGCTTATCACCGGGTGGCAACCTCAGCACGCCACTGCTGACCAAGCGACACCAGCGCAGGCCAAAGCTTACGCTTGGCACTCCCGTGCTCGGCAAGTGTCCTCAATGCAGGGCCCTGCCACACGGGCAGCGACAGCGTTTGGCTGCGTTGCTGGCTAACAGCCATAACCCGCGCTAAGTGGGAATCATCGGCTAGTTCGTCAGCTCCCCACCACAACAGGCGTTCCAACTGCCAGCCCTGCCTACCCGCCGCGCCAGCAATAAAGGCAGCCACTCCGTCTTGCGCTTCTTCCAGCGGCTCCTCCGGCGTGAACGTGTTGGCCATTGGCGGCCATTTAAAATACGTCACCGCGGGCATTTCACCGCTCAACACGCCTGCTGCCCGCAGCATATTAGCCAGCAGTTGCTGTTCAATAGGCGTTATTTCCCCCTCATGAAGGCTTAACCAGCGCCCACCAACACACATACAGGAAAGACTGAACGTAAGCGGCTCAACTTTGCTAACCGGCTTTTTTTCCTGAGTAGAATTTTCCAGTGTAGAAGCAACGGGGGCGTCGGCTGGCTTACTGGCAGGAACAGGCGGTTGGCCCAGCAGCGCGCGCACTGCCGCCGGGGCCGAAGAGGATGCCGATGCCGTGTCAGTGGCAACGGAGGCACTATCGCCTTTCGGTGACTGATTACGCGGGCGAGGTGCAGGTGCATCGTCCAATAGCGCTTGAAGGCGCTCTCGCGGCGGAGTAACAGCAGGCGCATCTTCCCATTCGCACGCCTCCGTCGGTCGTGCGTTAGGCAGTTGATATTTGGCTGCCCAGGCTGTTATGCCCATTGCATCCAAATACTGCCGGCGAATAACGTCTGGCGTCACTGGCCGCCGCCCCGACAGTTAGGCGAATTCGGGCGCTCGCCGCCACGTGTCTGCCACTCTTTTGGGGTGTACAGGTGCAACGCCAATGCATGCACGGGCCCAGACAGCTCATCGGCGAGCAGCGCATAAATCTGCTGATGGCGCTTCACCGGCATTATGCCATCGAAGCTATCGCTTACCAGGGTGACTTTAAAGTGTGTCTCAGCGTTAGCCGGCACGTTGTGCATGTGGCTTTCATTTTCTACGTGCAGCACGTCGGGCGTTAACGCCGCTAACTTCTGCTCAATCTGTGTCTGCATCGCCATGAGTACTTTCTCCTTCAATCAGCAACCAATTTATTGTACGCCCTTACTTGCTAACAGACGATGCCCGCCGCTCAATGAGAGCACGCTGGGCTAACGCCACCCGGGAAAGGCTCGCCATTAGCGCTAGCAGCGTGGTGCCAGCTCCCAGCCATAGGGTTATCTGTACCGGTGACCCCAACGCCAAGGCCGCCCCTACCAATGCCACCCCAAGTGATTGTCCAACGGTACGGGTAGTGCTCATCACGCCGGAGACATTAGCGCTTCGCTCAGGCGGAAGACTGCCCATCATTTCGCGGTTGTTAGGTGGCTGAAACAGACCAAACCCGATGCCACACAAGGCGGTGCGCCACAGGCTGCCTGCCACGCCGGTAGATTCATCCACGAGTGCTAGCGCCACTAATCCCATCATCAGCAGTATCAAGCCTGCGCTTGAAAGAAGACTCGGGTTGATTCGGTCAGCTAAACGACCAGCCAGGGGGCCAACCACCATAATCGCTAACGGCCAAGGGGTGAACAACCAAGCTGTTTCCAGTGGCGAGAATCCCATCTGCTCCTGATAAAAAAACGACAGCGCAACAAACGTTAACCCCTGACCGATAAAGGCCAACCCTGACGCTGAAACAGCCAGCGTAAAGCGTTTTTCAGCAAATATACTCAGCGGTAGCAGCGGATAAGGTGCGTGGCGCTGGCGTCGAATAAACAGCGCACAAGCCAGCACCGCTATCACCGCCCAGCCACCGCTTTGCCATAGCGGTGCGGCATGGCCGACTGCATCCATTGCGAGAAAGAAGCTGGCTAGCATCAACATAGACAGCAGTGCACCCAGCACATCAAAGCTGCCCCGACGTGGTTTATCTCGTGGCAACGCACGACTAGCCAGCCATAGCGAACACACACCAAGCGGAACATTAAGCGCAAACAACCAAGGCCAGTCGGCAAACGAGAGGATGACGCCGCTCAGCGTTGGGCCGGCTGCATAGCCACCAGCCACCACTAACGCGCTAAGCCCTAAAGCGCTACCCAATAGCCGTGACGGAAAGATTGCCCGATACAGCGACGGACCGATGGACAGCGTGGCCGCTGCCCCCAACCCCTGCAAGGCGCGAAATATCAGTAGCGTTTCTAGATTACGCGACAGCGCCGCCCCTAACGCCGCGAAAACGAAGGTGGCCAAACCAAATAAATAGAGCCGCCTGCGGGTGATCAGCTCACTTATGCCGGCGAACACTAATAAGAACGCCGCGCAGACCACTTGGAATAAATTGGTGATCCATACCGCTCTGGAGGCAGGCACATTAAGATCTGCGGCAATCGTTGGGAGTGCCAAATTAATCATGGTGGTGTCGACCACCGCCATTAGCGTGCCAGTGACGAGTGCCAGTACGGCAAGCGCACGCGCGGGCCCTGGCAAACCATCGTCACCCGCCCGAGTTTCAAACAATCGCATGGTGGTTCGTTCCTAAACTGCACCATTAAAAACAATAAAACCGGCCTGGGCCGGTTCCACAATACGCATACATCAAGACGGCAATGCGCTAGTCTTGCTCATTATCGAGCAGGAGTGCCTCATCAACCTCAGAAATTTCAAGGGCGGTTTCGTCGTCAAGATCAATCGCAAGGTAGCTATGCTCAATGCGTAAAAAGTCTTGGAACAGTGACCAATCAAGCTTTTCTGGCCATTGGCGCTCATCCTCTTCCCAGGCACGCAGCTCAGTCTCTAGGATTTCTGCATAGCGCTCACGAACAAACGTCTCAAGCGCTTCGGGGGTATCCATCTCTGGGATAAGGTACACCGTACTTTCACGTTCGACGTCGTCCAGGGTCAGGTCGTCGTCTCCCATGGTGGGTTCGAGCGCATTGATCCAGTCCACGAAGGTCTGGGTCGGCCTGACGCTCAGGGCAGAGCGATTTAGCAGTTTCATGGGATTCTCCTCGCCGTCGAAACGTTGACCATTATGGGTGCTAACGGATTAGTTTGCCATCGGTGCAGACGCAATATCGATTGATTCGGTAAAATGCTGAAGAATTTTTAGCCAACAACACCGTTACTCATCGGCACGGCTGTTACAGTCCTATCTACAGTCCTATCTACAGCCCTATCTACAGCCCTATCTACAGCCCTATCTACAGCCCTCTGCCGGATAGACCATTAGGATACGCTTAATGAATACACAGACACGACTTGAAACGATTAAACACAGCGTAGAACAGAACGAGTTAAACTGGCCTAACGCTGACATCACCCTCGACCAAGACAATGATTCGCTGGTGTTTACACTCAAGGACTACGGCGACTTACCTGTTACCCTGACGTATTCCGAGCAAGAGTGGCTGGTGATGACCGAAGTGGCGCCCACCAGCGCGGTTAAGGATATCACTACCTTCAACGATGCCTTGTTACGCCTGGGCATGACCCTACCGCTGGTCAGCGTTGGTATCCACACCTTGGGTGACGAAGATTACTATGTCGTCTATGGGCAGCTATTTTCAGACTGCAAGCTCGAGGCAATCAGTGCAGAAGTAGAAGCTTGCGCTCAGGCTGCCCTGGAAATTGCCGATTTAATCGACTGATTGTTCACCTGATTCAATATCAACCGGTTGTTCGTCCCACGCACAAGCGTCGGATTAGTTCGATTTAAGGAGTTACCCGATGTTACTACGCAAAATGTTTACCGCCCTGCGCGGCAAAGCCACTGAAACCGGCGAAGCGATTGTCGATAGTCAGGGGATACGTATTATGGAACAAGAACTACGTGACGCCAAAACGGCAATGAACCGGGCCAATGAAGAACTCACTACCATCATGGCCAGGCGTAACCTTGCTGCCAAGGAAGTAGATACGCTGTCGGATAAAATGGCGGAATACGAAAAAAGCGCCATGGCAGCGCTTGAGAAAGGCGAGCAGAGCCTAGCCGAAGAAGTCGCTGGAGAAATTGCCCGCTTGGAAAGCGAGCGCGAAATCGCTCAGGCCAATGTCACCCAGTATGATGGCACTATCGAAGCACTGAAGTCGACCATCGCTAAATCTAAAGGTGAAATTCGCCGCGTTGAGCAGCAAATGTCCCACGTCAAAGCCACTGAAGCCGCGCAAAAAGCACAGGCTGCCGTGGCATCTCAACATGCTGGCCAAAATGCCAGCATGAACAGCGCCGTTGCCTCCCTTGAACGCATTAAAGAGCGCCAGGCCCTACAGGCTGAAAAGCTTAAGATTGGTGAATCAATGCAAGCACAAGATTCCGGCGCTGACTTGGAAGCGCGCCTTTCCCAGGCAGGTATCGGCAAACAGCAGACGTCAGGAAGCGATGTTCTGGCTCGCCTAAAAGCCAAGCAAAATGCTGGCAATTGAGTGCTAGCGTTATTACTACCGCCTGAACGCAAGGAAGACTGACGCCATGCCAGTGCTACAACGGCTACTAAAAGTTTTAAAAGCCTCTACGATTAACGTCAGTTGGACGTTTCTGTTACTGCTGGCACTGGCACATATGGCAACCTCTTGGCTACTCATGGGGCTCTCTGGCGAAGAGGTTGCCAACTCACTGCCGTTGTGGCTGTATTTTTACGTTGTTACGGCTTCCACCGTGGGCTATGGGGACTTCTCGCCGAGTTCAACTGCTGGGCAACTGATCGCTGTGTTTTACCTGATCCCAGGCGGTATTTCGCTATTTGCTGCCCTGATTGGCAAGGCAACCGTCACGGTGGGCAACTTTTGGAGGCAGCAAATGCAAGGAAAAGGCGATTACAGCGACCTTACTGGCCACACGGTGGTGTTAGGCTGGCATGGAGAAACCACTGAAAAGATCATTGATATTCTCAAAGCTGACCGGCAGCTCCCTGATGAAATCGTGCTGTGTGTCACCAAAGACATCAACAACCCACGTCCGGGCGACTTAAAATTC
The DNA here is from genome assembly GCF_014897875.1 of Halomonas sp. 3A7M. Taxonomy (NCBI): domain Bacteria; kingdom Pseudomonadati; phylum Pseudomonadota; class Gammaproteobacteria; order Oceanospirillales; family Halomonadaceae; genus Halomonas; species Halomonas sp. 3A7M. Next base: position 23,958 of record NZ_JABUZD010000052.1, on the reverse strand, counting down.
GTCAAGGGTGATAGCTTCGCCAACATGGAGCTTCTCAAGCGCGCCGGCGTTGAAAATGCCAGCCGTATTATTATCTATGACGGCAGCGATGAACGCGTGGCGACTGTGGCGCTTTCCGCTTATAGCCTAAAGTCTCCTGGCTGCCATATCGTTGCGCACTGCGAAAACCCTAACACTGCTGCAATGTTGCGCCGCACACTTCCAGGCATTGAATGCACCGAAGCTATGGCACTAGAAATGCTGGTGCGCTCAGCGACTGACGCAGGCATAAGCCGCGTCGTGAATGAACTGCTTGCTGTAAATCATGGTGCCACTCAGTACCAAACGCGGCTGCAAGATATTCCCAAAGGCAGCACGTTTGGCCAATTATTCTCCCTAGCCAAGGAGGCGCATAATGCCACCTTGCTTGGCGTCACTTCCATTAGTGACGAGGCGAATATGCTCAACCCACCCTCCGCCCCTGAGTTGAGTGATGGCGATGTGCTGTATTACATGGCCTATGAGCGCCTGACGTCGGCACATTTCTCATCGTTACTGGCATGACATCCAACCGTTTCAAGGAGGACCATCACTATGTTTGGTTCACTTAAATCACTGTTTCGTGCCAACAGTAAAGGCGTGCAACAAAAGCATGCCAGCGAAACCGCCCAACGCTCTAGCGGCCTACCCGTCGGCATGACCCCAGACGACTTTAGCGGTCTTCGACTCGGCGGTATGGTGTCGCTCAATATGCTGTCGCTGAAAGCGTTCGACAGCCTGAATTTTGATGCCAGTTGGAGTGGCGCTGCGCAAGAAATAGCCGCGATTGGCGTCGTCGAACTCGGCCAAGGCGAACAGCTAGCGCGCTTTTATCTGGAAAATGACACATGGATTCAAGCCTCCATTGCTAATGGCAAGGTGTTTGAATACAAACTGTTCGACTTCCTGTCGTCGCAACATGTTTCTAATCTTGAATTTGATGGTTTGATCAATCAGCCGGATAGCAAGGCACCCGCTCATCCACTCGGCCAGAGCAGCTTTACGCTGGAAGCAGGCGACGACATTCCAGACGACCTTAAACGCTATCAGCGCGTCTGGGGCGCTGAAAACAGCGAATGGTCAGCTCCGGTAGTGCTCGAGGAAACGGTGACTCGCGCCAATGGCAGCGGAATATCTCAAGTCACGCATCATTGCATGCTCTATGAACGCCATGATCAGGCCTCAGAGCGTTTTGAATATATTCTGCTAAGTGCTGAAGCCGATGAACTGGAAGGCAGCTATCAGTTAGTCACCAGCTTGGGCATCGATATCAGCGCAGTGATCATCGAAGCGCATTGATGGCTTTCTGTAGAGCCTTACTGATTACCCTTCACGACTTTCGATTCAACACGTCCAGCTTACAACTCACACCTAACGATTGACGACTAAAAAAGGAAACGATAATGGGCAATATCGGTATGTACTTGGCAGGCCTGCCAGCGTTTTTCGCCTACCTGATCACCGCAGCCATCCTGCTGGTAGCATTTATGGTCGCGTACAGTAAGATCACCCCGCATCATGAATGGAAGTTGATCCAAGAAGGCAACGCCGCGGCGGCAACCGCCTTTGGCGGCGCCACCCTAGGCTTTACCATACCGCTCTACAGCGCTATGGCGAACAGCGTGAGTTTCATTGACTTTATCGCCTGGGGCATTATCGCCTTTATCGTGCAGATCGTTACCTTCTTTGCCATCAAGCTGGTGCTGAAAAGCAAAGGGCAGAGCCTTTCCGGGCATATTACCGATGGCCACGTAGCATACGGCATTTTCGCGGCAACTATCGCTATCGCGGTTGGCCTGCTCAACGCTGCTTCCATGATCTGGTAAGGGGAGACTTTCATGCAATCATCTAACCAGCCACCGCGCCGCAAGCGTAGCTCTCGGCTGACCTTGGCTCTAATGGGTGCTGCCGGTACAGCCGCATTAGCCGGCTGTGGGCAGTCATCCCCGCCGCAAGACACTCTGTCAGATGTCAACTTCTCCGAGCCCAAGGCCTACCAGAACGTAGACGAGTGCGTGGCAGACGAGCTTTATACGCGCACCGCCTGTGAAGCGGCGTTTACGGCAGCCGTTGAAGCGGTTCCGCGCTTTGACTCCTTAGAAGCTTGCGAACAGGTACATGGCGAAGGTGCCTGTGAGCCCCCTCCCCAATCAGCTCAACAGGGGCAAGGTGGCAGTTGGTTTGGTCCCGCACTGATGGGCTATATGGTTGGCAACATGATGGCCAACCGCAATGGCGCGCGGGTACAAAGCCTGTATCAAGAGCCGGTCTACCGTACCCGCCAGAATCGCGGCGACTGGAATGCTGCGTCGTCCTCTGCTTCTTCACGGGTGGACCAACGTAACAAGGCCTTCCGCTCATCGGTTATGCAGTCCAACCAACGAGCAACTCAACGCTCTGGGTTCGGTTCGCGCTCCAGCGCACGGGGCGGATTTGGCTCCTAAGCTAACCTCCGTTCGCTTACTATCTTTCGACGCACTCACCTGCGCCAGCAAGGAGCCGTTTTATGTTGCGCGTTGCCATTACTGAACGCCCTCAATGGCGCGAACTGGCGCACCAGCTAGGGTTTCACTTCCATACTATTGAAGGGGAGCCCTACTGGACCGAGGATGCCTATTACCAGTTCACGTTGGCCCAGATCGAACAGGACATCGAGGACCCCACCGAGGCGCTGCACGAGATGTGTATGGATGCCGTTGATCGGATCTGCCAGTCTGATGCCCTGCTTCACCAGTTAAATATCCCTGAACAGATGTGGGGCGTTATTCGTGCCTCCTGGCGTAATGGCCAGCCACATCTCTATGGGCGCATGGATTTTGCCTATAGCGGTAATGGGCCTGCCAAACTGCTAGAGCTTAACTACGATACCCCCACCAGCATTTACGAGGCGGGCTTCTTTCAGTGGCTATGGCTTGAACAGGTGATCGAACAGCGCCTGCTGCCTGCCCACGCCGACCAATTCAATTCGATCCAGGAACGCATGATTGCTGCCCTCGCCCATATCGGGCAGCGCCTTGAACGCAACGGCTCAGCCTCTCCGGCACTGCACTTCGCTTCCATCAAAGCCCATGAAGAAGATCGCGCTACCGTTGCTTACCTGCAGGACTGTGCCCTACAGGCAGGGCTGAATGCTCCCTTTATCCATATCGAAGATATCGGCTATCAACCCAACACCGACCACGGCTGTTTTGTTGATCTGGAAAACCGGCCCATCCGTGCACTGTTTAAGCTCTACCCCTGGGAAGAAATGAGCGATGACGCTTTCGGTGAGCTACTGCCCATGATGCAAACTCACTGGTTCGAGCCCCCGTGGAAAGCCATCCTCAGCAATAAGGGCATTCTGCCGTTGCTATGGCAGTGGCATGAAGGCCATCCCAACCTGTTACCGGCGTATTTTGACACCAGCGATGGCACGTCGCTGACGCCCGGCTGGGTGCGCAAACCATTTTTCTCTCGGGAAGGTAGCAATATTGAGCTGATAACCACGAGCGGCCAGTACGAAGCCGTTGATGGCCCCTATACCGACAACCCGCGTATTCTGCAGGCCTACCACCCACTGCCGCGCTTTGGCGAACGGCATGCCCTGATCGGCAGTTGGGTAGTCGGTGACAAGGCGTGCGGCATTGGTATTCGTGAAGACGTTGGCAAAATCACCAAAGACTCCAGCTGCTTCGTACCGCACGCTATTGTCTAGAGCTTGTCAGCGTTACTCGCTGGCTTCGGGGCGCATCGCTGGGAACAGCAGTACGTCCCGAATAGAGGGGCTGTCGGTAAACAGCATTACTAAACGGTCAATACCAATTCCTTCACCCGCCGTTGGCGGTAAGCCATACTCCAACGCGCGCACGTAGTCGGCGTCAAAATACATCGCTTCCAGATCACCGGCATCTTTTTCGGCGGCCTGTTCGCGGAAACGTTCAGCCTGATCTTCGGCGTCATTAAGCTCCGAGAAGCCGTTGGCAATTTCTCGGCCACCGACAAAGAACTCAAAACGGTCGGTAACGAAAGGATTAGCATCGTTACGACGCGCCAGCGGGCTAACTTCTGCGGGGTATTCAGTAATGAACGTCGGCTGGTCCAGCTTTTGCTCGGCCACTTCTTCGAAGATCTCGGTCTGAACTTTACCCAGCCCCCAGCTCTCCTTCACTTTAATGCCCAGCTTTTCTGCAACCGCTTGTGCGGCTTCCAGCGTATCCAAATCCGCATCGGTGATGCCGTCGCCATGATCAAGAATCGCTTGGCGTAGTGTTAGGCGTTGGAACGGCTTCCCGAAGTCGTAGTTAGCACCTTGGTACTCGATCGTCGTCGTGCCCAGCACTTCTTGGGCCGCCGTGCGCAGCATGGCTTCGGTCATATCGAGCAGATCACGATAATCCGCGTAGGCCCAATAGAATTCGACCATGGTGAACTCAGGGTTATGTCGCGTAGATAACCCTTCGTTACGGAAATTACGGTTGATTTCAAAAACCTTCTCGAAACCACCCACCACCAGACGCTTGAGGTAAAGCTCTGGTGCAATACGCAGATACATATCAATATCCAGCGCATTATGGTGAGTAATAAATGGCCGCGCTGCCGCACCGCCGGGGATCGGCTGCAGCATCGGCGTTTCAACTTCCATAAAGCCGCGAGCTTCAAAGAAGCGGCGCATGGAGCTGATTACCGCCGCGCGAGTTTCAAATACCTTACGCGACTGCGGGTTCATGATCAGGTCTACGTAGCGCTGGCGATAACGCGCTTCCTGATCGGTCAGGCCGTGGAACTTATCCGGCAGTGGACGCAGGCTCTTGGTCAACAGCTGCGCTTCTACCATCATCACGTACAGGTCGCCCTTACCCGATTTGTGTACTGGGCCACGGGCAGCAACGATATCACCGATATCCCACCCTTTAATGTCCTCAAGCACATCAGCAGGCAAGCCCTTTTTATCTACGTAGAGCTGGATTTGGCCGGCCACATCTTGAATCACGATAAACGGGCCACGCTTACGCATGACGCGACCAGCCACCGACGCTTGATGATCAAGCGTTTCAAGCTCCGCTTTATCCTTTTCGCCCAGCAGGTTGTGTAGCTCAACCGTGAGGCTGTCACGGCGAAAATCGTTCGGGAAAGCGCTCTTACCTTGCTCAGCGGCGCGCTCACGACGAGCCGCGAGCTTGGCACGGCGCTCAGCGATTAGGTGGTTTTCGTTATCGAGAGAAGACGCGTCTTGGTTAGCCATCGGGCACCCTGTTCAATGTTCAAACGCTAAAAAAATTACAAACCCTGCTTTAGGCTAGCGACGATAAACTGATCTAAATCGCCGTCGAGCACTTTGTCACAGTTACTAGACTGAACGCCAGTGCGCAGGTCTTTGATGCGCTGATCGTCCAGTACATATGAGCGAATTTGGCTACCCCAGCCGATATCGGCTTTAGAGTCTTCCGCTTCCTGCTTGGCCGCATTGCGCTTTTGCATTTCGTGTTCCCACAACTTGGCCTTCAACTGCTTCATGGCGAAGTCGCGGTTAGCGTGCTGGCTGCGCTGATTCTGACATGCCACCACGATACCGCTGGGCTCGTGAGTAATCCTCACCGCTGAGTCGGTGGTGTTAACGTGCTGACCACCTGCACCGCTGGAGCGGTAGGTGTCTACGCGCAGATCAGAGGGATTAATTTCAACCTCAAAGCTGTCGTCAATTTCCGGCGACAAAAATACCGATGCAAACGACGTGTGACGACGGCCGCCAGAATCAAACGGGCTTTTACGCACTAAACGGTGAACACCTGTTTCGGTGCGCAACCATCCGAAGGCATAGTCCCCTTGAATATGCAGCGACGCCGATTTAATGCCTGCTACTTCGCCAGCAGAAATTTCGATAATCTCTGCTTTGAAACCGTGGCTCTCTGCCCAGCGTAAGTACATACGCAGCAGGATATTCGCCCAGTCCTGAGCTTCGGTACCGCCCGACCCCGACTGAATATCCAGATAGGCGTTGTTCTCATCCATTTCACCGGAAAACATGCGACGAAACTCGAGTTTCTCCAGTGCCACTTGCAGACCATCGAGCTCTTTGCGCACCTCATCAACGGTGCCTTCATCCTCTTCCATCTCAGCAAGTTCAAGCAGGTCGCGGCTGTCAGCCAAGCCCTGATCAAGCTCATCGATGGTGGCGACAATCGCTTCAAGCGATGAGCGCTCTTTACCCAGTTTCTGGGCATAGTCTGGATCATTCCAGACATTAGGGTCTTCAAGTTCGCGGGAGACTTCTTCTAGCCGATCTTTGCGTTCGGCATAGTCAAAGATACCCCCTAAGAACGTCTGTCCGCTCAGACAGGTCCTTAATCTGGTTATGAATCGGGTTAGTTTCCAACATGGATCGCCTAGCCTTGGTCAGTATCGCACGGTTCAAAAGAGACAGGCGCCGCTGGGGCAGCTAAGCGCCTAGGCTTACAAATGCCAACGCTAGCCGCCCCAGCGGCGAAATTCTGAGACGCATTGTAACGAAAGCCAACGCTTACCGCACCCACCCTGAAAAAGGATCGCCATGCAAAAAAACCCGGCTTACGCCGGGTTTATAGGTAAAACGACTCAAACAGTCAGCTTATGATCAGAAACGATAGGTAAGCTGAGCACCGAAGCCATGGGCTTCGTTTTTGTAGTCTGCTGAGTAGTTAGAGGTAATCGGCGGTGTTTGCTGCCCTGCCACGGTGAAGCTGTCGGTTTTGGTTTGATCAACCTGGGTGCTGCGCTCGGTAAGGTACGAGTAGGCAACGTCCAAGGTTAAATCAGGCGTGGGGCTCCAGCCTGCACCAATTGAGAAAATTCGGCGGTCGTCAGAGGGAATACGTACACTGCGCGTGGCATCTTGAGTGGGTGTAAAGTCCAGTGCGACCCCGGCACGTAGCGCCAGTGTAGGTGTTAACTGATACTCGCCACCCGTAGAGAACGCCCACGCATTAGAGTAGTTCTGCTGTTCGTTGGTAATCTCACCACGCTCAGTACCGGTGACCAAGATCTGGTCAAAGCGACTCCAGCGTGCCCAGGAAACACCGAACATCAGCTTCAGCTTGTCGCTCATTTGCTGAGTCAGCGAGAAGTTGACTGTTTCAGGCGTTGTTAAATCCAACGCTGCCGTATCTGTTACTGTACCAACCCCTAGCTGATCCAACACAGGTGAGTTCGCCGCAAAGCTGCCTTCTAGATTGAAATCTACTTTTGAGCGGTACGTTAAACCAAGGGTAGTTTCAGGTGCTGGCTGATAAATGATACCCAAGTTATAGCCCCAGGCCTCATCATCACCTTCTACACGTGAATCCACTTCAGAAAGACCCATCGGTGTTGCCACTGGCACCTGACGGCGAAGCTCGCCTTCTACGCGGTTATAGGTAAGGCCAGCACCAACAGACCACTGTTCGTTGAAGCGATAAGAGACCGTTGGCTGAGCCGTCATCACTTTTACTTCGGTGTAATTGCCCTGGTTACGCCCCTGAAAGTCATTTTCGTATTCGGTTTGAGAACCAAATGGCGCGTAGACGCCAAAACCGAATGCCAGCTGCTCGTTAACAGGGTGTGCATAAAAGGCGAAGGGAACTAATGTGCCTGGCACCATATCGCCATCGTTAGAGCCTGCCACTGGCAACGTATCTGTCGCGCCTCCTGTCGCCTGCAGGAAAGCGGGGCTACTCTGCGAGGCACGGACATTAGAAATGTCGCTATTCACGTTTAGGAACGTGCCACCTACTGTAATTTGGGCACGGTCAAGAAACGACATACCCGCTGGGTTGCCGTACACAATAGTTGCATCATGCACATTTGAGCTACGTCCTGCATGGCCATACCCCTGTCCGCTGACGCTCTGCTCATTGATTTGATAACCACCTGCTTGCGCCTGACTGGCAAAAGCGACTGATGCTACTGCGGCCGCCAAGGTGAGCTTTTTAAATTTATTATGCATAGTGGGCCTCTCTTCCCAATGATCCGATGGATACTCCCATCCACCTTCTTTGTTCTGACACCCCCAGTTTTCGCCCAATGACCGCTTGGGATCAAGGGCAAACGAGCGTTTTATTTCGGTTTTGGCTTATACATTAGTCGAACGGTTGTTTTAAATCAGTGTTTTAGTCATTTTGACTCAAGGCACCAATATCGCTTGACCTATGTGTTACCCATAGGTTTTACACTAAAAAACATCACAACTTCCACGCAGAGGGCGTTATGCAGCCTGGAACGATGAAGGTCAGCGAACTTGCCAAACGCGGTAGCGTTACCGCAGAAACAGTTCGTCATTACACCCGTGAGGGGTTGCTGGTACCAACACGCCACCCTGAGAACGGCTACCAGTTATTTTCAACCACTGACTTAGAGCGACTGCACTTTATTCAACGAGCACGCAAGCTCGGCTTTAGCGTGGCTGAGATTCGCGACATCCTGACTCAGGCCGATCAAGGCGACTCCCCATGTCCATTGGTGCGCGATCTGCTCACCCACCGGCTACCGCAAATCCGCGCACGCATTGCCGAGCTTGAAGCGCTCGCCCAACGCATGGAACAGGCACTAGAGAGCTGGCAGCACATGCCCAATGGCATACCAGACGGTCATAGCCTATGTCGTTTAATTGAGAGTTTTCCCGAGGAGGCACCATGCAGTCACACACCCTGCAGCCACAAACACTGAGTCGCAGCGTGCCGGGCATGACCTGCCAGGGCTGCGTTAAGCGCATGCGCGAGGCGGTTCAAGCCGTTGATCCTAACGCCTACGTAGAAGGCTTTCCCGCAGAAAAACGCTTGGAAGTTACCAGTACGTTAGAAAACGATGCGCTGGATAGCACGTTAAGTGAAGCGGGTTATCCGCCGAGTGCCCCTAGCGGCGAGACTCAACCACCGACAGAAAGTGATCCTGCGCCAACGGTCGATAAAGGTAACGACAAACAGGCGGCTGAAAATGAGACGCTCACCAGCGCGCCTCAGCAGAGGCTGTTGATTAGTGGCATGACCTGCGCAGGCTGTGTGAATAGCGTCGAAAAAGCGTTGGCCAACACCCCGGGCGTTACCGATGCCTCGGTGAACTTTGGCACCCATACCGCCCAAGTAACCGGCAAGGTTGAGCGCGAGGCTCTGATTAACGCTGTGGCGGCAGCAGGCTATAGCGCCGAGCCCATTGTCGACATGCGCGAGGCCGAACGCATTCGTGAGTCTCAAGAAGCAGCAACCTATCGCCAACGCCTGCGCGGCAGCATGCTGTCATTAGCGCTGGCTATTCCGCTCATGCTGAGCATGTTTGTTTACCACCCGCACCCCATGGGGATGGGCCGTCTTTATTGGCTGGTCATTGGCCTGCTTACCCTGGCTATTTTGGCATTTCCAGGGCGGCACTTTTTTACCAACGCTTGGAAACAGTTCAAGCTCCACCAGGCCAATATGGATACGCTCGTGGCCATGGGCACAGGTACCGCCTGGCTGTATTCGATGATGGTCGTGGCGTTTGCTCCTTGGCTACCCGAGGTCGCTCAAGGCATCTACTTTGAAGCATCGGCCATGGTGGTGGGGCTCATCCTGCTCGGCAATGCCATGGAGTTACGTGCCCGTGGACGCACCAGCAGTGTATTAAAACGCTTGCTAGACCTGCAGGAGAAAACAGCCCGCGTGATCCGTAATGGCCAAGAACAGGAGTTGCCTGTTGACGACGTAGCGATAGACGATCATATCCGCGTACGACCCGGCGAACGACTGCCAGTGGATGGCATCGTACTCGATGGTCAAAGCTATATTGATGAATCCATGCTGACCGGTGAACCGCTACCCGTTCATAAAAACGCGGATGACGATGTCAGCGCAGGGACTGTTAACGGCAATGGCAGCTTGGTCTATCGCGCCACTCGTGTGGGCAGCGACACCCGTTTGGGTCGTATAACCGAACAGGTCGCCAGCGCACAAAACTCCCGTCCGCCAATTGGCGAATTGGCCGATAAGGTATCGGGAATTTTTGTTCCCAGCGTGATGATCATCGCCGTACTAACCGCGCTAATCTGGTTTAACATCGGCCCCGCTCCCGTGATGATCCATATGCTGGTGACTGCCACCACGGTGCTGATTATCGCCTGTCCCTGCGCATTAGGGCTGGCAACACCGATTTCCACCATGATTGGGGTGGGTAAAGCCGCCGAGCACGGTGTATTGGTAAGAAGTGGTGAAGCGCTACAGACCGCCAGCCAAATCACCACCTTAGTGGTGGACAAAACCGGTACATTGACTGAGGGCAAGCCTCAAGTGACCGATGCGACTGTGCTACATAGTGATGCCTCGCAAGTGCTCGCTTGGGTAGCCGCTTTGGAAAGCCGTTCGGAGCATCCGTTAGCTAATGCCTTAACAGCTTATGCAGAAGCGCATAATGCCCCTGCTGAAACACTGGATACGTTTGATAGCGTCACCGGTGGCGGTGTGAAAGGTAGCACCCAAGCAGGCGACTCACTGCTGCTGGGCAATGCTCGCCTACTTGAAGAGGCTGGCGTGGACCTAACCCCTGCCGAAGAGAGCGTACGCCAGCTAGAGGCGAAAGCACGCTCATTGGTATACCTGGCAGCCAATGGCAAGCTAGCCGCTCTATTCGGCATCAGTGACCCGCTGCGTGCTGACGCGGCTGCCGCAGTGAAACGCTTACAAGAAGATGGCTTAACCGTCGTCATGCTTACTGGAGATAATCAACACACCGCGGCCGCCGTGGCAAGGGAAGTGGGCATTAGCGAGTTTAGAGCAGGCATGACGCCAGATGATAAACACGCAGAAATTGAGCGTCGCCAGCAGGCAGGAGAGGTCGTAGGCATGGTGGGGGATGGCATCAACGATGCCCCAGCACTGGCTCGTGCCAACGTTGGCTTTGCCATCGGCCAGGGCACCGACATCGCTATGGAGAGCGCCGGGATTACCTTGATGCGCGGTTCGCTGCATGGTGTGGCTACTGCTATCGAGTTAAGCCGGGCGACGCTCACCAACATCAAACAAAACCTAGTCGGAGCCTTTGGCTATAACGTACTGTGCATCCCGATTGCTGCGGGCGTGCTTTACCCCTTCACCGGCATGCTGCTGTCACCCATCATTGCCGGTGCGGCCATGTCGCTATCGTCAATCACCGTGGTGAGCAACGCCAACCGCTTACGGCTTTGGAAACCCGCCCAACAGGAGGCCTCATGAGCCTATTGATCAACCTGGCAGGAATCGGTCTTATCGCCGCTATCGTATGGTGGTTTTGGCTTAGCGCCTGATAAGTAATTTCAACGTGGCTGTAGCATCATTGGTAGGCCGCCTTGTGGGCGTAATGTCAGTCGACATTCAATGCTCACTTGGTGGCCTTTCACTAGTTTAGGCGTGAAATGTTGTGCCAATGTTGCCAAGCAGAGAACACCTTCATAAAGCCCAAAGCGCTTGCCGAGACAAACACGTGGCCCCACGCTAAAGGGTAGATAAGCAAATTTGTCTGGACGTGGAGCCTCTGGAAGAAAACGCTCAGGTACAAAATGATCGGGCGCTTCCCACAATTTACGGTGCCGGTGCAGCAGCCAAGGGGATACGAGCAAAACGGTTCCCTCGCGCACATCGCGATTGCGCACCTTATCCTCCCCACGCGCTTGTCGGCTCAGCATGGGTACCGGTGGATATAGCCGCATGGCTTCCTCAAATACCGCCATTGTATAAGGCAGCTTAGCGACATCTGCATAGCAGGGTGTTCTACCACCGAGCACGTCATCAAGTTCATGCTGCAGGCGCGCCATAGCCTGAGGGTCATAATCAAGCAGATACCAACACCACGCCAATGCGTTAGCCGTCGTTTCATGCCCTGCCATAAACATGACAATCGCTTCATTACGCACCGCTTTTCGGCCCATCGGACAGCCATTATCTCCGCCATCTTTCATAGACGTCATAAAGCTCTCAATCAGGCTATGCTGTCCTTGCCCTGATCTGTGCGTATGACGATCAATAATACGGTCAATAATTTCATGCACTTGTTTTGCTGAATAGCGCGTACGCGATCGTCGCAGTGGATTACCTAGCAAGCTTAAAAATGGCAATCCCAGCATATTGGCCATATCTAAATGCTCAGAATGACGCTGATATTCGGTAAAGCCAGCCACCACCTGCTCTGCTTCTTCGTCGGTGGTGTCATCCCCAAAAATCGTTCGGCCAATGATACGCGCGGTTAAATGCGCCATCTCAGTCAGCATATCAATAGGCGTATCCGATGGATGCTGGGCCCATCGCTTGGCAGTCTCCTCCGCCGAGGCGGTCATGGTGGTACAGAAACCGGGTAACAGAGCGTTGGTTAGCGATGGCGCGCACTGGCGTCGGCGCTGGCGCCACAAATCGCCATCGCTGACAAACAATCCATCATCAAGAAGCGGTTCCAGCGCACGGCGCATTTGCGGACTTTTACGATCATAGTTGTCGTGCTGCTCAAGGAAAACGCGACGAACCGTATCGGGGCTATTACACAGAACATAGTCTTGCTTCATCAGCGCCATGCGCGAGGTACGTATTGAGTAATCTTCCTCCCGCCAGACCGAAAGCAAATTGTGCTGCGCTAAACGCAAGCGATGCACGATGCCTTTACTGGCTGAAACAGGCGTTACCTTGACCGGAGGTTCCAACCCCTTAGCCCGGTTCAATGCCTCAGAAAGCCCCAGATGATCATTCGCACTTTGTGTTGTTACCGCTTTGCATAAAACACTATCGTGGTGCATTGTCCCCTGCCCTACTATTTATATGTTTGGAAGCCGACTCTTATTCGCGGGACATACTTTTTAACTAAATTTAACGACGTCTACCTTAACAGGAACAGCCGGCTTGGCGCATCGACGGTTAGTTACCCTGCTTGATAAGAAATCTCTAGCGACCTGTCTCGTTAGTTCTATTTAACTAACACCGATATACCGCCCTGGTTTGTGATTCAAGGCAATAATCAAATTCAGCGTCAGTGCCCCCAACACGGAGTAACCCACGCGGTCTAGCGGTAGCTGGGTCAGTGCCACCAGCAAAATTAGCCCATCGATACCCAACTGCACATAGCCTGCCCGCAGGCCGTGCTTTTCTTGCAGATAGAGCGCGAGAATATTAATTCCCCCAAGGCTGGTTCGATGCCGGAACAACATCAACATACCTATGCCCATTAAAGCGCCCCCCATCAACGCAGCGTACAGCGACGGAACATTGGCGAACTGTACCCAACCTTGGGTGAGTTCAGAGAACAACGACACGAGACCGATAGCAGCAAACGTGCGCAGCGTAAAACTCCACCCCATGCGCTTAATGGCCAAATAGTAAAAGGGTACATTGATGGCAAAAAACCAGAAGCCAAATCCCCACCCAGTCACGTAATTCAGCAGTAATGCCAGCCCAGCGGTGCTGCCAGTGATTAATACCGAGTGGGTATAAAATGCCACCCCTAAAGCAACAAACAGCGTGCCGAGTACCATGGCCATCATATCTTCATAGTATTTATGCGGATCTGTAGGCAGATCGTCCCGCATGAGTCTATCCTTTTGTAAAAGTATTCAAGCACTTATTCCAAGAGATTCTGCAACGTCAGTGGCCTAACAGAGAATCACCGGGCAGGGAAAACGTCGTTCTGGCGCTCAATAGCTCTGATTTCATCAACGCCCCAGAGCCCTCTCTAATATATCGGCAGCATTGGCTGCCCCGTTTGCTTTTTGCACGGCGCTTGAAAAACGCTGGGCAGATTGACGAAATACTGGCTCATGCATTAGTCGCTCTAGCTGTCGCACCAATTTATTGGGATTAATTCTACGCACTGACATCTGCAAGCCGAATTTTTGGCGCACGCCAATTTGAGCATTGAGACGCTGCTCATAGTGGGCAGGCAGCGCCAGCATTGGCACACCCGCCGCTAAAGACTGATACATACTGCCATTGCCACCGTGATATAGCATTGCTCGAGCATGAGCCAAGAGCTGCGAGCCAGGCGCATAGCGCGTAAAACGGAAATTACTCGGGGCAGCGTTCATCACCTCTTCGCTTACCTGACCACCGGTGGTCACCATAAAACGGTAAGGCAGCGCTCCCAAGGTGGGATACGTGCTGCGCAGGAAGTGCTCTAACAACCCGGTTGAGCCCATGGTGATATAAATATTGGGCGTGCCATCTTGGAGTTCATCAAACCAGTCAGGTAATGGGGCCGTTAGATCTGGGGAGATCGGCCCTACCATATGATAATCGCGAAACCGTTTAGGCAAGCTGTAGAGCCCTGGCAAATCAGGCGAAATCATTGGCATGTGATAGAGCATGTCAAAGGCATTTCGGTCTGGCCGCTGATACTTCTGGTAAAGTCGCCGCCGAATACCAGACAGTAAATAGCGGTCTAAGCCTTTAGCAGCGTAGTAGGTCGGTGTTGGCGGCGTTAACAGTCTCGCGGCATAGCCATTCATTATGCCAGCACACGGGACGCCGGCAATGTACGCAGCAGTACTGGCACTTACCGTGGCATCCCCCACCACTAAATCAGGTTTGACCTGTTCGATAGCCTGCAATTGGGACTCGATAATCTTGGTCAGAGGCGCCCAATAGCGTAGGTGCACCATATCCCAAAAGGAGGCTTTCCAGCCAAGGCGTTGAAAGCGTATCCATATATCGGGAAGATTCGGCTCCCGAGCATAGATAAGAGGGAACCCTGCTTCCTGAACAAGGCTCAAGCGAGAGCTGGGATGGTTAGGATCATCACCCGCGAAAATCACCTCGTGCCCACGTTGGCGCAGCACGTTGGCTATCTCGATGCAACGCACTGTATGCGCAAGCACCCACCCCAGCGGGAAAAACAGGATACGTGACGGTCTGGCAGCCACATGGCTACCACTAAGCGAGTCTGACATACCAAGTTTCCTGTCTTATTCAACCATCAAACGATGTTGTCCACTGACTAAAATCCGCGAATAGCAAAGAGGATTAGACAGGGCTGGCGTGTTCTACCATCAACTGCAATGACTCTCGACCTCGCCAGCGGTTGCGATTGAGCTTATAGGCGCAGTGCAGCGTGTCGCCCACGCTAAATGAGGGGAGCTCCCCTGGCGTTAACGCCCGGAACCAAATCGCTTTGCTGGTCACCGCGCCCATGGAAAGTTCCATCATCAGGTGAGAACCTTCAGCACCGACTGGGCGTAGTGCTTCAACAATAAAGCGCCCTTCAAATAGTGGCGGGTCAAACTCACGCCCGTAAGGGCCAAGCGCTTCAACTTCGCTTAGCGTTAACAGAGATAGCTGCGACGTAGAGAGCTCGCCATCTGTCCATAGCCGCGGGTAAAGCGGTGTATCGCCCAACTGCTCACCAACGGCCTGTAGAAATGCGGCTTTAAAGGCCGCTAACTGCTCTCTTGGTACGCCGACACCCGCCGCCCCACTGTGGCCACCAAAGCGCGGTAGCGACTCAGGGGCTAGCTCAAAGGTGCGTTGCAGCGCATTCCGTAGGTGCAGGCCATCAATCGAGCGACCAGAACCGGTCAACATATTGGGCGCCGCCGCGTGGGTCAGCACCAACGCGGGGCGGCCATAGGCCTGCACTAACCGCGAAGCGACAATACCTTGCACACCAGGGTGGCCATCTTCCAGCAGTACCACCACTGCAGGCTCATTAGCCTCCAGCGACGAAACGGCAAGCGCCCGCGCTTCTTCGGCCATGTCCGCTTCAATCGCCTTGCGGGACTGATTGTCTTGATCAAGCACTTCTAGCTGACGATTGGCGACACTATCGCTTTCCGCGAGCATAAAGTGTAACGCCGCATAGGGGTCATCCAGCCGTGAGCGAGCGTTAATTCGTGGCCCCATTTGGAACGCCAGCGTTTCAGCGTTAAACGGCACACTATCTGCCCCAAGCCGCGCCGCCATGGCGCGCCAACAGGCAGCGTCCATACGGTTGATCAGCGTTAATCCGTAGTTAACCACTGCGCGGTTGGCCGGACTACCGCCCAGCGAAACACAGTCCGCTACGGTGCCCAGCGCGACGTAAGAAAGCCACGGTGAGAGCTTAGGCGTTGCATCAGGCAATGCCCCCCATTCAATCAATACGCCACGGGCAAGTGACATCAAAAGCCATGCCACCATGCAACCGGCGATCGTTTTATCGGGATAGTCACAATCACTGCGTGTCGGGTTAACACAGGCATAGGCAGAAGGCGGTGGGCCTTCCAACGGCAGCGCGTGGTGGTCGCTGACCACCACATCAATACCAACGGCTTTCAAGCGTGCAATTCGCGGCTCATCTGAGCTGCCGCAGTCGGCGGTAATCACCAGCGAGGGCAGCGGTTTTAAACCAAGTGTGCGTTCCACCAGCGGCAGGCTAATGCCATAGCCATCGTGGATACGGTGGCCAATCAAACTATGTAACTTGTGTTCAGATACGCCAAACAGCTCCACCAACGTACGCCGAATCACCACATGGGAGGTGATGCCGTCCACATCGTAGTCGGTGAGAATGCCGATGGATTCCCCTTCTGCCACTGCCTGGGCAATACGTTCAGCGGCACGGCGGCCATCGGCTAGCTTTTCTGGATGCACCAAGTAGCGCAAGCTCGGCGCCACCAGTGGTGCGAGCTCGCCCTTATAGCCCGGCAATCGTGAGGCCAATAGCCGTGCTTGTAGCTCGCTTAAGCCTTCCGCTTGGGCACGCACATAGATAGCCTCGTCCAGTTGACGAGGCTCTAAGCGTGGCTGATTGGCGTTCTGCTGGGTGAGTGCTGGTTCGTCGGCCATGACGCCTCAGCGCCGATTGTCAGCGACAAACTGCTGCACGGCACTCAGCTCAGCAGGCAGCACCGTGTAACGCTCTTCGCGCTCAAGCAAATCATCCATATGAGTGGGTAACGGCACACCCTGGAAGCCTGCCTTAACCACGGCTTCAGCGAATTTTGCCGGATGCGCGGTAGCCAGTGTAATCACCGGCGTCGTGGTATCCACGCGTGCGCGCTCTGCAGCGCGATAGCCAGTGGCCGTATGGGGGTCAAGGATCTCCCCAGTACGGTGATGAGCTTCACGAATGACTTCCAGAATGGTCGCATCATCAACGCTATGGCTAGCGAATTTTTCGCGCAGCTTGGCCAGAGGTGCATCGGCAAGCGCCGTAGGCTCTTGCTGGAAGCGTTCTAGTAGCGCTGCCACAGCGGCACCATCGCGGTCGTAAGCATCAAACAGCAAACGCTCAAAGTTTGACGAAACAACGATGTCCATTGACGGCGCAAGGGTCGCTGCCAACTCTTTCTTGGAGAAATCATTGGCGGCAAGCGTGCGATGCAGAATGTCGTTGGCATTAGTGGCAATAATGAACTGCTTCACCGGCAGCCCCATCTTAAACGCCATGTAGCCTGCGAAGACGTTACCGAAGTTAGCCGACGGAACGCAGAAGCTCACTTCTCGCTGAGGCGCGCCCAATGCAACACCAGCGGCGATGTAGTAAACGATCTGCGCCATGATGCGCGCCCAGTTGATCGAGTTCACCGCCACTAAGCGCGTGCCATTCAGGAAATCCTGATTAGCAAAGCTCGCCTTCACCATTGCCTGGGCATCATCAAAATTGCCTTCGATAGCAATATTGAAGACGTTGTTGGCTAGCACCGACGTCATCTGGCGGCGCTGTACTTCAGACACGCGGTTATGCGGGTGGAGAATAAAAATATCGAGGTTATCGCAGTGGCGACAGCCTTCAATGGCCGCGGAGCCGGTATCCCCAGAGGTCGCGCCCATAATGACGGCACGTTCACCACGCTTTTTCAGGAAATGATCCAGCAGCCGCCCTAGCAGCTGCAGCGCGACATCTTTAAACGCCAGCGTTGGGCCGTGGAACTGCTCTAGCAGAAAGTGATTGGCATCCAACTGCTTTAACGGCACAACAGCGTCATGATTGAACGTGGCGTAAGCTTCTGTCACCAAGCGACGGAAGGTCTCGTCGTCAATTTCACCATTTACAAACGGCTTCATGACCCGAAAAGCAATCTCGGCGTAGGAAAGGCCAGCCATGCTGGCCAGCTCTTGCTTAGAAAACTCGGGCAGCGTTTCCGGCACATAAAGTCCGCCGTCGCTGGCCATTCCAGTTAACACGACCTCTTCAAAGGAGAGCGCGGGCGCTTGGCCACGCGTGCTGATATAACGCATGAGTTATTCCCCTTCGCTCAGACTTTCAACGCGAATACGGGTAACCGGCCCAGCAATATCCGCCATGGACTCGATTTCACGGATAGCATCGTTCATCTGTTTCTCTTTTGTGCGATGCGTCAGCAAAATGATCGGCACCAACTCACCTTCAGTAGCCTCTTTCTGGATCAGCGCTTCAATAGAGATGCCCTGCTCGGCCAGAATGGTGGCAACACGCGCCAACACACCCGGGCGATCCACCGCCAACAGACGCAGATAATACGCGGTGGTAATATCTTCCATCGGCATAATCGGCAGTTGACTGGCATCATCGTCGATGCCGCTAAACGCTAGGTAAGGCACCCGGTAGTGGTGGTCCGTGGCGATATCACGGGCAACATCCAGAAGGTCGGCTACGACGGCAGACGCTGTCGGCTCAGCACCGGCGCCAGCGCCGTAGTAAAGTGTTGGACCAACCGCATCACCCATCACCGCAATCGCATTTTTAACGCCGTGCACATTCGCCAGCAGGCGCTCTTTAGGAATCAACGTCGGGTGAACTCGGAGCTCTAGCCCTTGATCAGTCCGTTTAGAGATGCCCAGATGCTTAATCACGTAACCCAGGTTATCGGCCTGCTCGACGTCTTCTGCAGTAATGCGAGAAATACCTTCGGTGAAGGCTTTATCAAACTGCAGCGGCACGCCATAGGCAATTGACGCCAGTATGGTCAATTTATGGGCAGCGTCGATACCTTCCACGTCGAAAGTGGGGTCAGACTCCGCGTAACCTAGCGCTTGAGCTTCGGCCAACACGTCTTCAAACGCGCGACCTTCATCACGCATATGGGTGAGAATGTAGTTGCCGGTGCCGTTTATGATGCCCGCCACCCACTCGATACGGTTAGCACCAAGGCCTTCGCGTAGCGATTTGATGACCGGAATACCGCCCGCCACAGCCGCCTCAAAGGCAACAATGACGCCTTTTTTGTGCGCGGCGCGGAAAATTTCATTACCGTGAACAGCAATCAAGGCCTTGTTGGCAGTCACAACGTGCTTGCCGTTTTCAATCGCCGTTAGCACCAGCTCGCGGGCGAGATCGTAGCCACCAATCAGCTCTACCAGCACATCCACGTTAGGGTTATTAGCCACCTCAAACACGTCAGAGGTCGCATTAATGCCGGTAATATCGCAGTCAGGGTGAATACTGCGGTGGGCAACCTGCTCAATCACAATCGGGCGGCCAGCACGACGGCTAATGTCATCAGCGTTACGTGTTAAGACGTTAAATGTACCGCCACCGACCGTACCTAACCCACAAATGCCTACTCTTACCGGTTTCAAAATACTTCCCCTTTCGTGATGGGCACCCATAGGTGCCGCCTCTTAAATCAGTGTCTCAGCGCTATCGTTCGTCACTACTCGTGACGTTATTCGTCTTCCAAGCCTAACATGCTAACGAGCCGGTCGGGGGGTACAAACCCTGGCACCATTTTCCCGTCGGGCAACACAATCGCAGGCGTCCCCTGCACGCCCACAGCTTTACCTAATTCGTACTGATCGGCAACGGGGTTATCGCAGTTTGCCGATGCCGCAAGCGTTTGGCCTTGTTTAGCTTGAGTCATGGACTCGCTACGGTTATCCGAACACCACACTTGCTCAAGCGTCGTCGCAGCACCACTTCCCATGCCTGCGCGTGGAAAGGCCATATAGTGCACTGCAATGCCGCGCTCGTTAAGCTCAGGCACCGTTTCATGTAGGCGCTCGCAGTATGGGCAGGTAGGGTCCGTAAACACAATTACCGTGGCTTTCGGCTCACCCACACCTTGAAAAACGACTCGCTCGCTCGCTGGAATGGCAGCCAGCACTGTAGCCCTTTCCTGGTTACGCGCCTGCTCGGTTAAGTTAACCAAACCATTATCCGCGTTTTGATAGAGGTCCCCTACCAAAAAGTGGCTGCCATCGGCATTGGAGTAAAAAGACTCCCCACTTTCCAGGATTACGTGATACACCCCATCCATTGGCGTTTCGTTTACCTGCTCCACCGGCATTGACTGGCCATTAACTTGTAAATTCTCCATCAGCTGCTCGGACACGGCATCAGCACTGGCAACAGCAGGCAGTAAGCACCCCGCCAGCGCCAGCCAAGAAGCACAGGATTTAGCAACTAAAGACATACGTTGATGCATTGTATCTTCAACCTCGCGGATGGTGTTCGGCATGCAGTTGCTCCAGGCGCGCCTGGGCAACATGGGTATAAATTTGCGTTGTAGATAGATCGCTATGACCTAACAACAGCTGTACGACCCGCAAATTAGCACCATGATTCAATAAATGGGTCGCAAATGCGTGGCGTAACGTGTGAGGCGACAAGGGTCGAGTAATACCTGCAGTGATAGCGTGGGCTTTTATACGGTGCCAAAACGTTTGCCGGGTCATGGCTTTATCTGCCCGCCCTGGAAACAGCGCGGGCCGTGTAGGATCTTGCATCAACGCGGGCCGCGCCGTTTTTAGGTAACGCTCTACCCACTCGGCCGCTTCTTCACCCATTGGCACCAGTCGATCTTTATCGCCCTTGCCTCTGACACGAACAACCCCTTGGCGAAGATTGACCGCATCGCCAGTCAATCCAACCAGCTCCGACACGCGTAGCCCGCAGGCATACAGCAGCTCAAGCATGGTGCGGTCGCGAACGCCAAGCGAGGTGTTGATATCAGGGGCGAGCAACAGACGCTCAACCTCTTCCTCTTCCAGGGTATTCGGCAAGCTAGGGCGTACCCGCGGCAGCGCCACATTGGCCAATGGGTCGCTAGCGATATGCCCATAAAGCCGTGCCCAACGGTAAAAACTGCGCAGCGACGAGAGTAGCCGTGCATTACTGCGTAGTTGATAGCCCTGTTCTCGACGTACTTCCAACCACTCGCTAAAACGCTCTGATGAGGGAGTTAACAGTGTTTCTCCCGCACTTTCGAGCTGCTGCTGCCAAGCAGTTAAGTCATGCCGGTAGGCCGCTAACGTATGGTCGCTTGCCCCTTGCTCTAACCATAAGGCATCTAGATAGGCATCTATCACGCTCATAGGCTAACGGTCTCTTGACGGTGGTACCACACAAACAAAAACCCCGCCCCGCAAAGCGGTGACGGGGTCTTGGTATCCGAGCGCGACGCATGTCAAAACAGCGTGCGCCCGTGAAAAAGTGGCAGTTAAGCCAGCTTTTCCTTGATACGCGCCGACTTGCCGCTGCGCTCGCGCAGGTAGTACAGCTTGGCTTGACGAACGTCACCGCGACGCTTGACTTCAATAGAGTCAACCAGCGGGCTGTAGGTCTGGAAAGTACGCTCAACACCAACACCGTGAGAAATTTTACGTACGGTGAAAGCGGAGTTCAGGCCACGGTTACGCTTACCGATGACCACACCTTCAAACGCCTGCAGACGCTCACGAGTACCTTCCTTTACTTTAACCTGAACGACGATGGTGTCGCCCGGTGCAAAGGCCGGAATCTCTTTGCCCATTTGCTCAGATTCGATCGCCTGGATCACCTTGTTCTTGCTGCTCATTTTCATACTCCTAAATAACGTAATGGCTTGCCACGCAGTTGTGGAAGGGGCAAACCGTGATCCCGGCGCTCGAAACGAGCTACGCGGGAGTCGTTATGGGTGACGCAGGTGCGTCGGCTAACTGTCTCATCGACTAGCTGTCTTATGGACTATCTGCCTAATTTGCCCTGCACCGCCGCTCTGTTCTATGCAATTGAAAAACAATCACTTAGTTGACAGAGCGTGTTCCTCGATAAACTCGTCTAGAAGCCGCTGTTGCTCGGCGTCCAGTGTGCGTCCTGCCAATAGATCAGGACGGCGCTGCCATGTACGGCCTAACGACTGCTTTAACCGCCAGCGCTTGATGGCCGCATGATTACCACTTAACAGCACATCAGGCACTTGTCGCCCGTCGATCGTCTCAGGACGGGTATAGTGCGGACAGTCTAACAAGCCATCATTGAACGAGTCTTCGATAGCGGAATCCTGGTGGCCCAACACACCGGGTACCAGCCGTGCCGCCGCGTCAATTAGCACCATTGCTGGCAACTCACCACCGCTCAGCACATAGTCACCAATTGACCATTCTTCATCAATGTCACTTTCCACCACGCGCTCATCAATGCCTTCATAGCGCCCAGCGACCACTACGAGAGGGCCTGCTGAGGCGAGCGCTTGAACACCCTGCTGATCCAACTTACGCCCTTGGGGCGAGAGATAGATCACGGTAGGCGATTGTCCCGTTGCTTGCTCTGCTCGTTGCCGAGCATCAAAGATAGCAGCCCGCAGGGTGTCTACCTTCATCAGCATACCGGGGCCGCCGCCGTAAGGGCGATCGTCCACGCTGCGGTGGCGGTCGGTGGCGTAATCGCGCGGATTCCAAAACTCCAGGGCAATACGCTGTTTCTCTACCGCTCGACCGACCACACCTTGTTGGGTAATCGCATCGAACATTTCTGGAAACAGCGATACCACGCCAATCCACATCGCGGGAGCATCCGTTAAGCTGCTTTCTTCACCGTTTGCTGCAGTAACAGTTGAATCAGTTACTGTGAGCTCGCTCGACAACTGCTTACTCAAACTAGCTTTCAAAACTCAGGATCCCAATTCACGACCATACGGCCATCTTCGAGGCTGATTTCAACAATTACATCATCGGGTAAGAAAGGTAGCAGTCGCTCACGCTTATCAATTGCGTCGTTATCACCGCGCACCACCATGACATCGTTTGCGCCGGTTTCAAACAGGTAACTGACCTGCCCTAACCGCTCGCCTGACTGAGTGAAGACGGTTAAGCCTTCAAGCTCATGCCAGTAATACTCATCATCGGAAAGCGTAGGCAGTGCCTCTTTCGGCATCAGAATGTCCGTTTGCGCCAGCGCTTCGGCTGCCGTTCGGTCATCAACACCTTTTAGCTGCACCACAAGACCCTTGCCTTGCCGACGTCCCTGAATCACGGTCATGCGCGTGAGGGATTCCCCTTGGCGCACCCACCATTCTGGGTATTCCATGATGCTGTCTATGGGATTGGTATAGGAGTAGACCTTAAGCCAACCTTTAATCCCGTGAGGGCTAGTTAGCTTACCAAGCACCACATGTGCGTCGTCTGTATGGCTAGTTTCAAAACGCGTCATCGACGACCGCTCCAACAAATTACAACGACAACATCACCTACTATCACTTACTGACAGTCACGCATTAACCGGCTTAAGCCTGTTTACGCGCTTCTTTAACCAGCTCAGCAACACGACCAGACAACTGGGCGCCCTGGCTCTGCCAGTGAGTAACACGCTCAAGATCAACGCGCAGACGCTCTTCTTGACCACGGGCAACCGGGTTGAAGAAGCCGATACGCTCGATGAAACGGCCATCACGGGCGTTGCGTGAATCAGTAACAGTCAGGTGATAAAAGGGACGCTTTTTGGCGCCACCACGTGCCAAACGAATGGTAACCATACGATAACTATCCTTCGGTTGAGGTTACGAGAGTGTGCAATAGCGCAGATCGCTAACAGAACACTCGTCATACTATTTTCTCGGCACTGCAGACTAAAATCAGTGATTTGCTGCGTACCATCAGGTTCTTCACTGGCAGATGGTAAGGCGATGCTCGCGCATTTTTGCCAACACCCACGCATGAAGAGGCCGCATTCTACGCAAATGCGCTCTGCTTGGAAAGCCTGACAGCCAGAAAACTCTTAAGCCGTCAACCTTGCCAAGCACGTTACAACGTTACTAACAATGGCTTAACGCCAGGGAAGACCGCCGGGGCCACCCATACCGCCCATGCCGCCCGCGCC